>CAZJJF010000051.1:3895-14827 GCA_964546245.1 uncultured Anaerolineales bacterium | reverse complement strand
TATACGCCGGAACCACCCCGATAATCCCTCGTAGCAGGTGGGGACTTTTTCACAAAAGCGCACCAGGCCCGCCATCGATTGACCCACCCGCCGCAGTGTGTTATGCTGTAGCCAACCTACATGGAGAGGCGAACTATGACATATTTCATTTCTGTTGGGGGCGCGTCGGGCGCCAATACTCTCGCCAGCAACCCCTGCGACTATCTGGACTTTACCCGCCTGCTCCTCGCCGACGGCGAGACCTATCGCGCCGAGACGGGCGACCGCGAGATCGTGATGGTGCTCTTCGGCGGCCGCTGTAGTGTGGCGGCGGGCGGCAAGACCTTCACCCGCATCGGTCAGCGCGCCAATCCCTTCAGCGGCGTCGCCACCTCGGTGTATCTGCCCGCTCGCACCACCTTCAGCGTGACCGCCCACGGCCCTCTCGACGCGGGACTGGCCTCGGCGCCCTCTGACCTGGCGACCGAGCCTTACGTCATCGCCCCATCGCAGGTCGTGCGTGTATCAGCGGGCGCGGCCAATTTCTCGCGCGACTTGCACAACATTCTGACGCCAGCTTTCCAACCTGATCTGCCCGCACGCCGCCTCATCGTCGGCGAGACCTTCGTGCCCAGCGGCAACTGGTCCACCTACCCCGCCCACAAGCACGAAGTTGACAACCTACCGGCCGAGGTGCATCACGAGGAGATGTACTACTTCCGTGTCAATCCGCCGGAGGGCTTCGGCATCTGCCGCCACTACAGCCCCCAACGAGGCTACGACAACAATTACACGATTCGCGACTCGACCATCTTCATGGCTCCCCACGGCTACCACACCACATGCAGTGCGCCGGGTTATACCAACTACTTCCTGTGGTTCCTGGCGGGGGAGATTCGCGTCCAGGCCGTTGCCTTCGATCCCGACCTGGCCTGGGTGCAAAAGACGGTGCCACTGCTCCAGCAAGCAAGCCGCTGAGCATGGCTACGCCGACATGACGAAAGGCTGGGACATCGCCACCTTGCTACGATGTCCCAGCCTTTTCTGTCTGCCGCGTCCCTCACCAGGCCACTACCCATCGACCTCCGATGTCAGGTCGTCGCCCCGATGCAGCCGCGTGGCGATGCGCGCCGTTTGCAGCATGGCCCGCGACGTGGGGCTGTGCGCGGCCAGATAGCGCGCCACGGCCACCAGCACATGCGGGGCAAGGTCGGGACGCGAGGCAGCCAGGCTGGCGTACTGGCGATAGCCCGCTTCGAGCATCTGGTAGGTGTGAAACAGCGTATCCTCGCGCAATAGCGCGTGACCCAGGGCCGCCAGGAGACGCGCGGGCGGGTGACCCAGACTCAGGTAGCGATACACTACGGCCCCCGCCGGGTTCACCTGTTGCTGCTTGTCCATCAAGCTCAACAACTCCGCCAGCAGACCCTCCGCGTCGCGGGGCAGGTCGCGCACGCTGCGCTCATCGGGCAGCCGCGCGGACGGTGTGTTCAGGAAGCGATCCAGGTAGATGCTCATCGCGCCGTGATAGACGCCCCGCAACAGGTCCGGCGAGGGCGCGCGATGCATGGACTGGTGAATAGCGTTGGCGTAGGTGAAGGAGTGCAGAACCGTGTCCCAGTCCGAGAACTCATTGGACGTGTGGAAACGCGCCACCCGCAACGCGGCCGCGTAGGCGACAGCCTGGGCGACATCAACATAGGCCGCGCCATCGCCCAACGCCATGTTTAGCGCCCGGAGCGTGGCGGCCGGATCATCGGCCAGCAACGTCTCGATCAGGGCATCGAAGCCGCGCCATCTCGCGCCCACCTGCTGCGGCGGCGCGGCGGCAAGGGCAACGTCCATTAACTCGATCAGATCGATGGGATGCCGCCAGGCATTCATCTCCTCACTGCGGCGGGCGCGGGCTATGCCGCTTATCAGGCTCGGCAGCACGGCATCTGCCTTGTGCCAGCCAATCAGGTCCAGTAATTCAAAGGCCTTGTTGACGAAATCCACCGGGTGGCCGACGTCGATGTAGACGTGGTCAGTCGCGGCAGCCAGCAGTATCTCGCTGGCCTGCGCGGGGGATGCCCCTTGCGCGAGAGCCGTTCGCAGCGCGCGTTCGGCCCCCTCCGCGTCGCGCACCTCAACGAAGCCGCGCAACCACGCCTTGAGGCGGTCCAGTGGCGCGGGCGCGCTATCGGCGGCGACGGGCAACGGATCGAGGTCGAAGCGGGGTGCGCGACCAGCCGAGTCCTCGGCCACTCGCACCAGGCCGTGATACAGGGCCAGCGGGCGGTCGTCGGCGGCCAGCGCGGGCAGAATGTTGGCGAGCGCCGTCATGATCGTCAGCCCCTGCCCCCAACCCTGCGCCCGATAGCGCGCCCCAAAGTCCGCGCCCGTGGCGAGCATCTCCGAGGGCGGGACACCCAGGTCGAGCAGCGACAGAATCGCCTTAATCGTGATCAGGTTGAGGTCCTGCTCCAGGCCATCCCGCAGCCGCCCGCGCCAGTAAGCGGCCCAGTCCTTAGGCGCGCCGCCGGGGTCTACCCAGATGACGCCCTCCTCGACGCGGACCGGAAAGACGCGCACATCGTCGGCCCACGGGTCGAAGGTTCCCCCGCTTGCCATGTCAAACCGCGCGTGATGCCAGTGGCAGGTCAGAATACCCGCCTTGATGCTGCCCTTGCTGAGAGGGAAACCCATATGGGGGCAGCGGTTGTCGACGGCATACACCTGATCGCCATTCATAAATAGGGCCAGCGTCTGGCCCTCGGCGGCGACCACCAGGCAGCCACGCTGCCGTAAATCCGCCACTGTCCCAGCCCGAACCAACCCAATCGTCGCGACACCCATTGTTCCTCCCGTGCAACAAGGCATCCACCCCATCGAGCGATGGCTACGACCTCGCCTCGCGCGCCTGGAACCGCTATCGGCCGTTCGGCCCCCAATCAGGGCCTGCCATAGATGTCTTGAAGAGCCGCATCCAGGGTCGGGAACCTGAATTGGTAGCCCAACGCCAGCAGCCGCTGTGGCATCACCCGTTGTCCTGTGATGACGCTCTCTGCGAACTCCCCCACCAGGGCCTTCACGGCGAAGCCGGGCACCGGCGCCCATGCCGGCCGATGCAGCGCTCGCCCCAGAGCAGCGTTGAACTCGCGATTAGTGACCGGGTTCGGTGCGGTAGCATTGATGGGCCCCAGGAAGCGAGCATCCTCGAGGCTTTGCGTCAGGATGGCGATCTCGTCGTCCAGGTGAATCCATGACACATACTGGCTGCCGGGCAGGATTGGGCCGCCGACGAACAACTTGACAGGCAGCGCCATCAGCGACAACGCGCCCCCTTCCTCTCCCAGCACGATGCCCGTGCGCGGTAGGACCACGCGCACCCCAAACGCCTCCGCCTTCCGCGCCTCCTGCTCCCACGCGACGCCGACACGGGCCAGGAAGTCGTCGCCAGGCGGCGCGCTCTCGTCCAGGGGCGTCGCGTCGCGGTGGCCGTAGTAGCCAATGACCGACATGCTCAGCAGCACGGCCGGGCGGGCCTGCGCCACGGCGATGGCATTTACCAGGCCCCGCGTGCCGACGGTACGGCTGTTGGCAATCTCGCGCTTGTAGCTGTCGTTCCAGCGTCTGCCACCTACCGAGGCGCCCGCCAGATTGACGACCGCGTAGGCCCCGTCGATGGCTGACGCCCAGGCTCCATGCTCGGCCGGCCCCCAGGCGACGCAATCGGCAGCCTGCGGGAGGGCCTGGCGCGCCTTCACAGGGTTGCGGGACAAGGCCACGACTTCATACCGCTGCGCCAGTTCCCGCACCAGGCGCGCGCCAATAAAGCCGGTCGCGCCCGTCATGACCACCCGCCGGCTGCCCATACGGTGTCTCCAATCCTCATGCAAGAGAATGCTCTACCAAATTATAGACGCGCATTGCCAGCGTGCCTACCGCAAGTTGACTTTTCCTGCGACGATGAATACGATTCGTAGCCGATACGCAATTGAGGAGCGCTATGTCGTCTCTGGGTCAGCAACTCCGCGCGGCCCGCGAACAGCAAGGACTGTCGCCGGCCGACGTGGAAGCCAACATCAAGATACGCCCGCCGGTGCTGCAGGCCCTGGAAGAAGGCGACCTGGCGAGCTTACCTCCCAAGGCCTTCTCGCGGGGCCTGGTCCGCAAGTACGCCGAGTTCTTGGGTCTGGACCCTGCCGCAGCTGCAGCGCAGTTCGACGCCGAGTACGGCGCGGTCACGCCAGCGAGCTTCACCCCTGTGCTGCAGGAACCGCTATATCGAGGGCGGCGGGATTGGGCGGAGCTTCTTCTGGGCGTGGGCGCGGTCGTCCTGGCCCTCGCCGTTGTCTACGGCGTATTCCAGTACTCAATTCTACCGCTCCGGCAAACCAGCACCCAGGTCGCGCAAGCGCCGGCCGCGACACCTGTCATCGGCGGTGAGGCCTCCGAAGCGCCGGGCAGCAGCAGTGCGCCGACTCCCACCGCGCCGCCACCGACGCGCACCCCAGTCCTGGGCGCGACACCAGTCGTTGGCGCTCCGCCGACGGCGACATTGCTGCCCACGATCGGGGCTACGGCCACCAGGTCCGCCCCCACGCCCGCGCCAACGGTTCCCTCCAACGAGGTAGAGGTCGGAGTTGAGATTACCCAGCCCAGCTGGATTCAGGTCAAGGTCGACGGCCAGCAGGTCTTCGCCAGCATCCTCCAGCCGGGCCAGAGTCGCTCGTGGCGCGGCCAACGGAGCGTGACTCTCCGCACCGGCAATGCGGGCGGCACGATTATCTTCGTCAACGGACAACCCCTCGGCACATTGGGCACGCCCGGCTCGGTGGTGGAGCGCGAGTGGCAGCTCGGCCAGGGCGATGTTCTCAATCCTGCGCCCGCGCAGCCTGCCGCGCCACCCCCATCCCCGCCGCCCACAGCGACGGAGCAACCTTAGCTCGCTGCAAGGCAAGAAACACAGCGGCCCCACCACGAGATAGGGCCGCTGTCGCTATAGTCCCGCTCTGGCGCTCAGCCCGCCACCCCCAGCAGCTTGCGGATGTTATCCACCGCCTCCCGCTCCTGCGAGCTGACGGCTGTCTTCCCGATGCCCAAGAAGCCTCCCTCCTGGTAGGCATGGGCCGTACCATCCGCGACGCCCACGAGCCAGGTGCGGAACTGGTCGGCCTCGGTCGCGCTGAGCGAGCCATCGCTGGTCTTGCGGGTGAATAGCTCGCCTACCAGGCCCAGGGTCTGCATGGCGTTCTGCTGAGCCTGTTCCGGCGCTTTGCCGAAGGCAGGGGGCTTGGTCGCGCCTTCCGCCGTCAGATCGCCAACCAGCGTCCGAATCAACTCAGACGGCGACCCGTTGGCCTTGATGTCCGACAGCGACCGCGCCAGCGGTAGTGTCTCCTGCACCAGGCCCATAGGCCCACTTGGGCTGGCGGCCATGATAGCCACCATGGCAGCATAAGGCGACTGACCAAGCGTCTGCCATTCGTCGGGGGTGAATTGATCTTTGAGCGCCATGCCGAATCTCTCCTTGGCGGCCGCCGCGACTTTGGGGCCAAAAAAGCGCAAAAAAGGCCACTGCCACTAGAGTCTAGCCCAACTCAGGTAAGCGAGCAAGCAAAGTCAGCCTTCGTGGTATAATGCGGCCACCTTATCGCGCTGCCCAGGAGGGGGCCGCCTCATGTCGCCTGTCTCGCCCCTGCACCGCATCGCCATCGTGCTTGTCGAGCCACGCAGCGCCGACAACGTTGGCGGCGCGCTACGCGCCCTGCGCAACATGGGCCTCACCGATCTACGCCTCGTCCGCCCGGCCGACTTCGATTGGAGCCGCCTGGCCGTCGCAGCGCACCGCAGCCAGGCCCAGATTGCCGCCATCCGCGTCTTCGATGACCTGGACGCGGCCCTTGCCGATACGGTGTATGTGGTGGGAACGACGGCGCGGCGGCGGGCCACGCGCTTGCCGCTACTCGCGCCGCGCCAGGCCGCTGCCGCCGCGCTGGCGCGTGTTGACGGCGGGCCGGTCGGGTTCCTGTTTGGCCGCGAGGATGATGGCCTCGCCAGCGGCGACCTGGACCGTTGCCACGCTCTGCTGACCATCCCCACCGCCCCCGACTATGCCTCGCTGAATCTGGCCCAGGCCGTGCTCGTCGTTGCCTACGAGCTGCGCCAGGCAACTGATGCGCCCCGACCGCCATCGCACTCGGATACCCCGGCCACCGCAGCCAGCATGGCTACCCTGTTCGCAGTCCTCGACCAGACCCTCAACGGCGCAGATTTCCTCGTTCCCAGCCGCGCCGAGGCCACCCGCCGCGCCCTGAGAGCCATCATGCAGCGCGCCGAGCTAAGCGACCAGGAAGCCGCCCTCGTGACAGCGATGCTGCGCGCCCTACAACAGCCATAAGCGCGGTCGTCAGCGCCGGTCAGGCGGCGCGGCGGCCGCGTGTGAGCAGCTTGACCAGTTCGCGCAACCAGATCACGAAGCTCGACACCACAATCGCCACCAGCCAATCGGCGCCGCTCAGGGGCACTGTGCTGAAGGCTGTCTGCAAGAAAGGCACGTAGATCACGGCCACCTGAAGCAGAGTCGATATTCCCACCGCAATCCAGATCCATTTGTTGGTGAATAGGCCGTGGAACGCGCTCGCTTCGTCGGACCGAGCATTGAAGACGTTGAACAACTGGAAGAACACCAGGGTGGTAAAGGCCATTGTCTGCGCGTAGGCCATCGTGCCACTGCCTGGAATCAGGCCGCCCGGCAGTGCCCAGTCCATCACCGCCAGCGTGCCAATCGCCATGATGGCCCCAATGAAGGCAATATCGAACCACATCCAGCGGTCGATAACCCGCGCGCGTGGGTCGCGGGGTGGCTTGCTCATCTGGTCGGGGTCGGGGGGGTCAACACCCAGCGCCAGCGCCGGGCCAGAGTCCGTGACCAGGTTGATCCACAGAATCTGGGTCGCCAGGAGGGGAACAACAATCGACGAGCCAGCCTCAGGCTCGAAATTGAGCAGCCGCGCCAGGATGACGCCAAAGAACATCACCATTACCTCACCGATGTTCGACGTCAGCAGGTAGCGCAGGAACTTCTGGATATTGGCGAAGATGGAGCGCCCCTCTTCGACCGCCGCCACAATCGAGGCAAAGTTGTCATCGGTCAGAATCATGTCGGCGGCGCCCTTCGACACGTCCGTACCGGTGATGCCCATTGCCACGCCGATGTCGGCCGTCCTGAGGGCGGGCGCATCGTTGACCCCATCGCCGGTCATGGCCGCCACCTCGCCGCTGGCTTTGAGGGCGCGCACAATACGCAGCTTGTGCTCCGGTGAGACACGCGCGTAGACCGACGCCTGCTGGACCAGCGCTTGCAGGGCGTCATCGTCCAACTGCTGAAGCTCGGCCCCTGTTACGGCTGGCTGCCCGGACTGACTGATACCCAACTCGGCGGCGATGGCCGCCGCCGTACTGGGATGGTCGCCGGTGATCATCATGGGGCGGACACCAGCATGCCGCGCCAGGGCCACTGAGTCCCTCGCCTCTGGCCGCGGTGGATCGATCATGCCGATCGTGCCCAGATAGATTAGCTCCTGTTCGACGTCCTCGCTCCACTCGCCGGTAACGGCATCTTGCCTGAGAGTGCGGTAGGAAACGCCCAGCGTGCGTAGCGCGTCGTGGGCCATGCGTTCCACGTCGCCCAGAATGGCCGCGCGCCGCTCGGGCGTCAGGGGGCGAACCTCGCCATCCGCCCACTCGGCCGTCGATGACGCTAGCAGCACGTCGGGAGCGCCCTTAGCTGCAACGACAATCTCGGCCTCGCCTTGCTGGTCAGTGTGCGCCGTGCTCATCATCTTGCGTTCCGACGTGAAAGGCACCTCGCCGACACGTGGGAAGCGCTCGTCGAGGGCTTCCTCCGTGACACCGAGCTTGCGGGCGGCCACGATAAGCGCACCCTCCGTCGGGTCGCCTTGAATCGACCACACGCCATCGCTGTATAGCAGATTTGCGTTGTTCGCAAGGGTCGCCACGGCCAGCGTGCGAATCACCTCGTTGCGGAGGGGTGAGGCGGTGAGGGGCTGGCCGTCCACGATGGCCTCGCCCGTCGGGTCGTAGCCCACGCCTGTCATGTCCACCCCACCGCTCGGGGTCACTACCTTGCGCACGGTCATCTCGTTCTTAGTAAGCGTGCCCGTCTTGTCGGAAGCAATGACGGTAGTCGAGCCGAGAGCCTCGACAGCCGACAGCTTGCGCACGATGACGTTACGCTTCGCCATGCGCTGCATGCCCATCGACAGAACGATGGTGGTAATGGCGGTCAAGCCCTCGGGGACCGCGGCGACGGCAAGGGATACCGAGAGGAGCAGCACATCAACCAGATCGGTGAGCGTGGTGATTCGGTCGACCACGATGATCGTGATTGCCATGATGACTGCAATGGCGATCACGATGCGGCCTAGTAGTCCGCCAACGTGGTCCAGTTCGCGCTGGAGTGGAGTCTTCTCATCCTCGGCTTCTTGAAGCGAGCCGGCGATCTTGCCAATCTCGGTCAGCGACCCTGTGGCGGTAACGACGGCCTTGCCACGCCCCGCGGCAACGGCAGTGCCGCTGAATACCATGTTGATCTGATCCCCGACCCCGACCTCCGCCCCGATGGGCGCGCTATCCTTCGACACTGCCGTGCTCTCGCCCGTCAGAGTCGATTCGGCCACGCGCATCGCGATTGATTCGATGACGCGACCATCTGCCGCCAGCGTATCGCCCTCCTCGATCAGGAGGATGTCACCTGGAACGACCTGGGCAGCCGGCACGATCTGTTGGTGACCGTCCCGCAGCACGCGGGCGGTCGGCGCGGACATAGCGCGCAACGCCGCCACCGCCTGCTCGGCCCGACTCTCCTGGACGTAGCCCAGGATGGCGTTCAGGATGACAATCGCCAGAATCGTCAGGGCTTCGTAGGGAACGGGCGAGTCGCGCTCGATGAGCCAGGCGATGAACGATACGACTGTTGCGAACAGCAGGAGCAGCGTCAGCGGTCCCTCGAACTGCGCGAGGAACCGCTTCCAGGCCGGGGTAGGTGGGGTGGAGGGAAGCTCGTTGGCGCCAAAGCGGTTCAGCCGGACGTCAGCTTCAGCAGCAGTCAGACCCTGGGTTGGCCTCACACCCAACTGGGCCAGCGTGTCTGCCACAGGCAGGCGGTAAGGTGGCACAGCCTGGGCGGTTCCCTGAGCGAGGGGCAAGCCAGTATCAGTGGGGGATGATGCCACGTGCACCTCCGCTCTCAGACGCCAGGCTCGCGCACCCAGCGAATATCGGCCTCACCGGCCGAGCCAACGGCCCGCAGCAAGATAGTGACCAGGGCTGGATCGGCGCCTTCCGACTGCAACATGGCGACAGTATCCGTGTTGATGTAGTAGTCGGTATCATCGCTCGTTTCTTCTTCCAGGTGATCCACCAGGAACTGGAACTGCTCGTCCGTCACCTTCCCCAACAAGGCATTGTTGCTTTCGTCATAAATAGCGACCATGAGAAATCTCCCTATGCGAGTGCGGCACGATTTGGGCCATCGTTGCCGTATAGCAGTGTGGAGGGGCAACCACCCCTCCACACTGACACGATCTGATGGGAACGCTACTCGCCTCAGGCGGCAATAGCGTTGCGCGCCGAGCGTGCCTGGAAGGCCATGAACAGCAGAACGATACCGCCGAACAGGGCGAAGAAGCCCAGGACCCACGGCAGCGCCATGACAGCGCCCAACGGGTTGAACAGCAGGAATACGCCGATGAGAATGTCAACGATACCCAGGACAATCTGCCAGATGCCACCGCCCTGGAAGCCCCGAATCAGGGCAATGATGCCCATCAGGATAGCGCCAAAGGCGATCATGAACACCAACGTCGTGCCTGCTACTACGGCGCTGATCAGCGGGTTACCCAGGACAACGATACCCGCCACCACACCAATGATGCCCCACAGCAGGTCCCAGTACCAGGCGCGGTGATTCTCCACAAAGATGTGGACGAAGGCCATGACGCCCTGGATAAGGAGCCAGATGCCGAGCACGACGGTGAGAGCGACGGCCGAGGAGCCAGGGTTGGTGAGGAGCAGGAAGCCGAGGATCAGGGTGGCGATACCATCGATGAGGAGAATCCACCAGGTCCGGCTGAGTCCGCGGCGCGCTTCCTGAGCCGCGGCGGCCTTAACTTTGGCCGGGTCCACGTTCTGCGCAGCCTGACTCGTGACCTGCTGCGCCTTCTGTGGGTCGGCTGGCGGCATACTCGGAGTCTGAGACATGAGTTCCTCCTGAAATAATCGGTGGGAAAGGCAATAGATGGCGAGCCGACGAGAGCGGCGCTGGATAATTAAGCGCGCCACACGGCAGCATGGCCCACCACGCCCATGCTGCCAGGTGTAAATCATGGCATCCGCGTCTCAGCAGGGAGTATATGCATCGAGGTGGCGTAGTCAAGTGGCAGAGCTTACAAACGGCCCGTGACACGGCCGTATACCATCGCCAGCGCCTCGTAGATGGCGATGCTGGCGCGGCTGTCAAACCAGGGCTTGCGCGCGGCGCGCCCCGTCCGGGGAGAGGTGGCGGTCACAATACGATGAGGAAGGGCTTGCCTGCGGGCAACCAACGCACAGCGTCGGGCGTGCAGATCGTAGCACACCAGGATAAGATGGTCGGCCCCAATTGCACGCGCCAGCTCCCAGCTGTAGGCCAGATTCTGCCAGGTATTGCTGGAACGGTCCTCTTCGAGGAGGCGCGCGCGGGGTACACCCTGCAAGGCAGCGTACTCGGCCATGACGTGTGCGTTGGTAACGCCCAAACGCTGGTTGTCGCCCGTTGAGACAATCAGCCAGGCTGTTGGGTCGGCCCGCCACACGGCAATGGCCCGGTCCATCACGGCCTGCGTCGGTGGTGTCAGACGCGCCTGAGCATCCAGCGCGTAGGAGACAGCGACAATGGCCGGGCTA
>CAZJJF010000051.1:321-3885 GCA_964546245.1 uncultured Anaerolineales bacterium | reverse complement strand
TCAGTCCCCAATGCCTAGCGCGAAGCGCAATTGCCGCACCTGCGCCCCCGGGCCGAGCGCCCGCACCGCTGTGTTCCGCGCGGCGCATAAGACAGGGTTCTGCCATTGGGCAATACGGCCAATCCGCCACGACTGGCGGACTATGAGGTTGGCGCGCTGGCTGCGGTGCAGTTCGTAGCACAGTAGCGCGGCCGCGGTGTCATCGCGCTGCGCCAGACAGTCGGCCAACGCCACGGCGTCCTCGATGGCCTGGCACGCCCCCTGGCCCATGTTGGGCGTCATAGGGTGAGCAGCGTCGCCTATCAGGGTCACACGACCGTTACTCCAACGCGGCAGCGGCTCGCGGTCGATGATGTCATTATGCAGAATCGCGGCCGGGTCGGTCGCTCGCAGGAGGTTGGAGATAGGCGCGTGCCAGTCGCCGAATAATCGCAGCAGCTCCGCCTGGCGGCCGACGGTGGCATCGGCGCGCCCCTGGGGTGCATTCTGGGTAGCGAACCAGTAGACACGCCCGCCGCCAATCCGCACCATCCCGAAGCGCTGCCCGCGCCCCCAACTTTCGAAGGCCGTATCGGTCGGTAAGGCAGGGTCGTCAAACTCGGCCACACCGCGCCACGCCGTATAGCCCGCATAGCGCGGCTTCTGCTTGTCGAAGAGCTGGGTACGAATCACGGAGTGGATACCGTCGGCCGCGATGAGCATGTCAGCGCGGTCGATGCGGCCATCGGCAAAGCGCACTGTGACGCTCCGCTCATCTTGGGTACAGCCCACGCACGTTGCGCCGAGACGCAACACGTCTGGCCCGACAGCATCCACCAGGACACGCTGCAAATCGGCGCGATGGATGCCGACGTTCGCAGCGCCTAGCGCAGCCTGGAGATCAGCCGCGCCCATCGTCGCCAGGGGGCGGCCATCCCAGGTACGGATGCTGCCCCCCAGGCCAGCCATGCCCGCCGCCTGCACTGCGCGCGCCAGGCCCAGGCGCTGTAAGGCCTTCATGGCGTTGCCCCACAGCGTCAGCCCCGCGCCCACCTCGCGAATCTCAGGCGAACGCTCATACACGGCAACGCGCATCCCCAGGCGACGCAGAGCGATGGCCGTCGTCAACCCGGCGATGCCGCCCCCCACGATGATGGCTGTCCTCGGATCCGGCATACTGGACACTCCTGGCGCAGATATAACAAAAGGGGCCGCGCATCGACGCGACCCCAGGCGGAGAGGGAGGGATTTGAACCCCCGGTGACCTTTCAGCCACGCTCGATTTCGAGTCGAGTCCGTTCAACCGAGCTCCGGCACCTCTCCTTGCGGCTATTTCGACGCGCCACGCCGCGTATCCCTTACATGATTCCCATGCCCAATCTCTAGTCTCCCGTCTCCCTCCCCGGCACGGCCACCGGTGGCTGAACTCGCGCTGCTGCCTGCGCCTGCGCGAAGCGCGGGCGCATCTCGGCCAGGGAGTCGCCGCCCAATTTCTCCACGAGCGCATCGGCCAGAACCCAGGCCACCACCGCCTCGCCTATGGGGCCGCCGCGCGTCACGGCCGTGAAATCCGACCGCTCGTAGTTCGTCTCCGTCTCCTGGCCGGTCAGCAGGTCCACCGAGCGCAGCGGGTTGAGGGTAGTGGCGATGGGCTTGAGAGCAGCGCGGATGACGATGGGCTGGCCGGTGGTGATGCCACCTTCCAGGCCCCCCGCGCGGTTGGTGTGGCGTGTCACCACGCCATCTTCCAGGTAGATCTGGTCGTGTACCTCCGTCCCATAACGCGCGGCATTCGCGAAGGCCGGTCCAATCTCGACACCCTTCACGGCCGGCACACTCATCACCGCCTGCGCCAGACGCCCATCCAGCTTACGTTCCCAGTGGACGTGGGAGCCAAGACCCGCCGGCGCGTCCAGGGCAACGACCTCGAAGACACCGCCCACCGTGTCGCGGCGGCGAATCGTGTCGCGAATGTACTCGCGCATCTCGTCGGCGCGGGCGGCGTCGGGGCAGCGCACGTCATTGTCCACGGCGCGGCTGAAACGCTCGGCGTAGGGCATCGCGCCCAAATCCGCGTGAATCGGGCCGATCTGGGTCACGTAGCTGCCCACTGTGATACCAAACTCACCCAGCAGGCGGCGGGCGACCGCGCCGATGGCGACGCGCATGGCCGTCTCCCGCGCTGACGAGCGCTCCAACACCAGGCGCATGTCGTACAGGTGGCCGTACTTGATGCCGCCCGCTAGATCAGTGTGGCCGGGGCGCGGCACGCTGAACAAGGGCGGTGTCTTATCCTTCCAGTTGGCCCAATCGCGGTTCTCGATGCGCAGGGCTACTGGCCCGCCGGTGGTCAGGCCCCGTCCAGGGCCGTTCCAGCCCAGGCCGGACAGAATCTCCACCTCGTCCTTCTCGATCTTCATGCGGCCACCCGCGCCGAAGCCCACCTGTCGCCGCGCCAGGTCGCCGTTGATGTCGTCGGCGCGCAGTCTCAAGCCAGCCGGAAGTCCCTCGATGATGCCAATGAGACACGGGCCGTGGGATTCGCCCGCCGTCAGGAAACGCAACATCCCTTACTCCCCTGTCGATTTATTGATCGCCCTCAACCCAGGCGTCGTAGATGATACGCGAGATGCGGGCGATGCCAAGCCACCCCTCGTGGTCGGGCCACTCGCGCGGATCCGTCAGGCCATCTACCATGACGGCCAGGCTGATGGGTGCGCGCCCCGGAACAAACACAATCCCCGCATCGGCGCGCACATCGTAGACGCAGCCATCCTTGTGGCCGACCACCACTGACTCCGGCAGGTAACGCGGGATGCCGTCCATATATTGCTGGCGCTTGAGGATGTCCACCGCCAGATCGCACAGGCTCGGCGTCAGGATCGACCGCTCAGTCAGCCTGTCCAAAAGGCGCACCAGGGCATCCGGCGTTGCCGTGCCGATGCCAGGCGCATCCCCAGGTAGACGTTTGGGATAGCGAATAGGACGATGCGAGCGAATATCGGGCAGGCCGATGCTGTCCAGGTAGGCATTGACTTGGGCCACGCCGATGAGCCGCAACACCAGATTGGTGGCCGAATTGTCGCTGACCACGATCATGGCCGTCAGATAGTCGCGCAGGCTGAGTCGCACGCCAGGGTCGAACTCGTTCAGCAGTCCCGACCCACCTGCCCGGTCGCTGGCCTCCAGCCCGACCCGGTCGTCCAGATGCAGCGCGCCGTGCTGTACCCGATCGAGGGCAGCCAGGAGTATAGGTAGCTTGATGACGCTGGCGGTGATGAATGAGCGGTCGCCCAGCACCGATACTCGCTCGCCAGTCGCCCCATCGTGGGCGGCGACGCCGAAGACGCCAGCTATATTCTCGACTGCGCGGGCAACGCTGTCGGCAAGGGACATGCAGCCTCCTGAGATAGGGAGCCGTAGCCAGATGTCAGAAGTCGCGCGCCTACCCAACCTTGTCGCGCCAGCCTAGCTGCCGCCGGCCAGGTAGATACCCCAGACAGAGAATGCTACCCCGACGCGCGGCAGAGTCAAGGTTTTGATGAGCGGCGCGATAGCTGGCGGGCTATTCCTCATTTGTCTATG
>CAZJJF010000051.1:0-311 GCA_964546245.1 uncultured Anaerolineales bacterium | reverse complement strand
GTCAACCCCGTTGACAAAGACCGGGAAGCACGGTATAATGTAGCAGCAGCGAGCAAGAGATACCATGTCGGGCAAGAGGAACGGGTGTGGACGATATCTACCTGACCACTGAAGACATTGCGGAGCAACTCCAGATCAGCGTCTTCACGGTTCGGCGCTACATCCGTTCCGGCAAGCTACGCGCTGTCAAGCTGGAGGGGTCCTACCGAATTCGGCGCAGCGAGTTCGAGCGCTTTCTCAAGGCACGGGAGATTGGGGAGCAGCCGGACGAGTAGCCACGTGGCCCACCGGGCCTGACTCTAGAAGGAGGT
>CAZJJF010000050.1:0-14874 GCA_964546245.1 uncultured Anaerolineales bacterium | reverse complement strand
CAGCCACGTGCGGGTAGACCCGTCCCTGTTTACCTATCGCATTGTGATGGACGGCGGGCGGGTTGCCGAGCACGATTTGCCGGACGCGAGCGACTCGCTCTGGGAGGCGGAGGCGGAGCCCGCGAGCGTGTAGCCAGGGCGATGGTGAGGGTAGCCAACAGGTCGGAACGTCTGGTAGAGGGCGTTCCGACCTGTTGTTGTCAGACGGTTGCTCGCTGTCGAGGCGGGTGCTACAATCGGCCTGTGCAACCCCCCATCGTGGAGCGCGCTATGCGCCCCGCACCGAAAGGAAACCCCTATGAACGCGCAAAGGTTGCTGACATCCGTGGCAGCCCTGGCTCTGCTACTCATGGCAGTTGGGGTCGTGAGCGCCCAAGGACCGGTTCCCCAGAGTGTGGCCGATATCCCCCTCCCCGTGAATCAATCCATCAGTCTCTCCGCTACCGCCTTCTCGATTACGAACACGGGCACAGGCCAGGACGCGGTCGGCGTCGCTGGTAGCACGAATCAAGGCTACGCGGGTGTGGTGGGCCACAGCCTTACGCGCTACGGTGTCTTCGGGTTGAGCGCCTCGAACGCAAATGCCGGTGTTTTTGGACGGAACGATAGCACGGGCGTCGGTGTGCTGGGCCGCAGCAATCAGGGCATCGGTATTGTCGCCGAGAGCGGCTCCAGCGCCGCTCTGCTAGCCCATAGTGTGACGAGTGTGGGAGTTCTGGCCCGCAGCGACACCACTCACGCGCTGCGGGCCGAGGGCACGGGAGATGGCGGCATATGGGCGACCACGCCGGCTGTCGATAGGGCGGCTATCTGGGGCGAGCACCTGGGCAGCGGCCTCGGCTACGGCGTCGTTGGTGTCACCCAGTTCGGCCACGCGGTGCGCGGCCAGTCCTTCAACGGCCAGGGCGTGTTCGGCGTGGGAACCGTGGTCGGGGTCGAGGGCGTTGCGACAGCGGCGGGCGGCGCGGGCATCTACGCCCACGTCGAAGGCCAGGGGGCCACGGCCATTCGGGCTGTTGCCGCCAACGGCAAGGGTATCGACGTGTCGTCCAACGGTCAGAATGCGATTCTGGCGACGGCCGCGAATGCTGATGTCATTGAGGTGGCCTCGACGTCGAAGGACAAGGCCGCTCTGTATGCCCACTACGACAACACCAACGAAGCTGGTTTCGCTGTCTACGCGACGGCGCGTCGTGGGCCGGCGGTGTATGCCCGGAGCAGTGGCGGCGATGGTATCGCTACCGAGTCGTCGAAGTCGGGGCAGTCAGGCCTGTATAGCTCCTTCGACGGCAGTGAGGACAAGGGCAACGCCGCCTATTTCGATGGGCGCGTCGAGGTCAATGGGACGCTGGCCAAGAGTGCGGGGTCGTTCAAGATTGACCACCCGCTGGACCCCGCCAACAAGTTCTTGCAGCATTCCTTCGTCGAAAGCCCCGACATGATGAATGTCTACAATGGCAACGTGGTCACTGACGCTAAGGGCGAGGCGGTAATCACGCTGCCCGACTACTTCCAGGCGCTCAACCGCGACTTCCGCTATCAGCTCACGCCCATTGGGCAGTTTGCGCAGGCCATCGTGGCAAAGGAAGTGGACAATAATCGCTTCGTGATCCAGACCGATAAGCCCGGCGTCAAGGTCTCGTGGCAGGTGACGGGCATCCGCCAGGATGCCTACGCGCGCGCGCATCCCATCGAGGTGGAGCCGGCAAAGCCTGACGCAGAGAAGGGTTACTATCTGAGCCCGGCGGAACTGGGCCAGCCCGCGTCGACCGACGTCAATTGGGTGCGCCGGCCGGAGATGATGCAGCGGCGTGAGGCGGAGAAGGCAGGGCTGAGCGTTCGATAATCGTCGGCGAGGTGACACGCAACGGGGCAGGCTTGAGCCTGCCCCGTTGCGTGTCTCAACACAAAGACTTAATCGTGGACCCAGACCCAGGTGCCGGGGTTGTCGGCGCTGGCGTAGACTGTGTTGGCGCCGGGTGGCACGACGGGGCCGCTCCAGGTAAACAGGAACTTGGAGTCCGACGGCGACAGATTCACGCAGCCGTGGCTGCGGGTCTGGCCGAAGACGTCGTGCCAATACGCGCCGTGCAGGGCGTAGCGCTGGTAGAAGTACATCGACCACGGAACTTCGTCCAGGGTGTAGGGGTCGTTGAGGTCGTCGCCTTTGGGCTTGGCTTTGGCCTCATCGGTCGTGGGCTGGCCGCCCGCCATGGTGTGACTGATGTGCTTCTCGTTGATGCGGAACAGCCCCTTGGCAGTCGGTGTCTTGCCCTTGCCCGACGATGTCAGGGTCGCGAAGACCGGGGTATCGCCCTCGTAAGCGACGACAGTTTGCTGCGTGAGATTCACATCGATCCACTTCTCGTCGGGACCGATCTGCGCCGGCCGCCGGGTGAACTTCACCGGGCGGACGAACTCGCCCCAGATGTACTGGCCGTCGGCGATGCGATAGTAGCCATTCGTGCCGTCAAACAGACCCACCGGTGTATAGCGCGATAGCGAACCGAGGTAGGTGGAGCGTGGATCGGGCTGTTCCAGCACCCATGTGTCGTTCTCGGTCACGAAGCCGAGGTTGCCCTGCTCGTCGCCCTGGAAGTGGTAGCCTTCGAACTGGGTGACTGGCAGGAAGCGCACATCACTCGCGTTGACCCATGTCCCGTTGTGGAGACGATACCATTTTTCGCCGTTGACGACGGTGCTGCCCTTGACACTCAGCCAGGTATCCCAGTCGTCGAGGGCGCGCACCGGCCGTCCATTGGGGGCGTTGTAGGTCCAGGACGGACGAACAACGCGCGCCCAGGTCGTGAATACGGCCGGGATATCCTCGCCATTGGCCAGGGGCTGGTTAGTGTTTTGGTCGGCTGAGGCGTGCGGCGCGGCCAAAAGCATCAGCAGGAGAGCGATAAGGGCGGGCGCAATTCGTCGAATCATGCGGCTTCCTCCAACGCGAACAGGAATCAACTGCGGAGACGATGGGTAAATTATAGCACAGAATTGCACATTTGGGCGGGTCGAGCGACCTGGCAAGCAAGCTCGCTACTACAACGCGCAGCGCCTGTCAAAAGTTCCGTTCCTGGCGTGAATGATATTGTGTGATGCAGTGGGTAGGATTCACAACATATTCACAGCAAGACCCGTATCGCGGGCCGTTTCTTGGGCGTTCAAGAGGGTGAAATCCATCGCAGCTATCATCAGGGGACTCGGACATGACGACTCAGGCTCGCTCGCTTGGCGCTCCGCTCGACGGGGCAGCAGTTCTTCGCTTTCTGTTGGCCGTGACGCTCGTCGCCCTAATTGTTCTGGGGGCGGCGTGGCTGGCTTTCACCCCGGCCACCGTCTCATCGGCGACCGGCGTGGTCGCGCAGAAGTGGGTCGAGGCAAGTGCGCAAGGGCAGCCGGCCCAGTACTGGATCGAAGTCCAGGACGGGCGGCATACTCAACGTTGCGCCGTGGCGACCTATCAGAGCCAATTGCTGGATCAGTGGAATACGCTACAGGTGGGGGAACCCGCCAGCCTGACCTGCTACGGCCAGGCGGCGGTCAACCTGGCGCTGCCCTGAATCTTACCGTCTGGCTCACGCCGGACACCATTCCGTCCAACAGAGGTAGTCGGGGGGCTACCTCTGTTGGATTCCAGGGCCAGTCGCAGTGGTGAGGCCGGGCAAGAACAGGCGGGGAATCATGCGCCTGATCACATCAGGCGGGAGCGGGGTAGGCGACGGGCCGGGCGGGACGCGTGTCGGCGGCACGTAAGCCGGTAGGGTGGCTGTCGGTGGCGGCGGTTCAAGGGTGGCCGTGGCTCGCGGCGTCGGCGGCGGAGGTTCAGGGGTGGCCGTGGGTGACGGCGGCACGAGAGTAGCAGTAGGGCGCGGCGTGACGGTGGGCACAGGCGTCGGCGTGGTATAGCCGCCGCCGGGCTGAGCCAGGTCGACGGTCCAGTAGTGTTTGAGAGCCGAGTTCTCGTTATAGGCGTAGCCCACGCCCAGGTGCACAAGATCCGGATGGAGAATCAGCATGCGATGGCCATCACTGCCCATCCAGCCTGCCACGGCTTGTGCCGGCGTCGATTGGCCGCCCGCGATAATCTCCCCGGCCAGCTGGGCGGAATAACCGATGTCGAGGAGGCGCTGCCAGAGGTCACGGCCGTCTGACCCTGTGTGACCAAAGAAATTGTGGGTCGCCATGTCGTCGCTGTGTTCTTGAGCGGCGATAACAAGGCGAGCCTCGATAATTAGCGGGCGTAATCCACGGCTGGTGCGTTCGATGTTGATGAGGCGCGTAGTCTCCTGGATCACCTCGGGCGTCGCCGCGGCGGCCGGCAAGCGCCATGCAACGGCGAGCACGATGGCGATGACCAGAATCAGGAGCCTACAGCGCGGCGGCGGTAGGGGCATGATTGTTCTTGGTTCGTTTCTAGGGCGGCGAGCGCCTGAAGCTCTTGTTCCGTACTATATACGAATGATGCGCCGCCAGAATAACGGGCGCAAGTCTTAAATTTTGTGGCGGCCCGTGCCACGTTCCAGGTAACTGGATTGTATCTTTTTCATCGTGACAGTCAATCCACAGGGCAGCGGTTCTCGCTGGGGAACCGCTGCCCTGTGGATTGACTGTTGCCGGGTCTAGGGGGCGGGTACGACGTAGCCGTCGACCGGCTGGGACACCTCGACTGTCCAGTAGTGGCCGTAGGCCGTGCCGCCGCGTTGCGCGTGCCCAACGCCCAACTGCGCAGCGTCAGGCAACAGCAAGATGTGCTGGTGATCCGGGCTGCCCATCCAGCCGCTGACCACATCTGTCGCTGAGCCGTAGCCGGCGGCGACCACTTCCCCGCCGAAGTAGGCCGGATAGCCGCTGGCAAGAACACGCTCCCAAAAGCCCCGACCGTCGGATCCGGTGTGGCTGAAGATGTTGTGGGCGGCCAGGTCATCGCTGTGCTGCTGAGCCGCATTGGACAGCAGCGGGTCGAGGCTGAGGGGCGGCAGGCCGCGCGCCGCGCGCTCGTGGTTGATGAGGCGGGCGACTTCCTGGGCCTCGTCGGGCGAGGCGGTCACATCTGGCAGCCGCCAGGCGCCGAGGGCGAGCAGGGCCGCCACGAGCGCCAGGACGGTCCCACGATAGTATCGAGCTGGCATGAGTCTGGTCTGCGCTCCCGTCTGGTTGGTGTTGCGGCGAGACTCTGACTATCATACGCTCTGGATAGAAAAATCATCCCACTTGTTACGGGGAATCTACACCACTATGAACGCCTCGTCAACTGCCTCCGTCCTGGCGCTGTTTCTCGCGCAGACGGAGCGCGCGCCCGATGCCCCGTGCTTGCTATGGCGCGGGGCAACCCTCACCTATCGCGATGTGCTCGCGGCCGCGCTGGAGGTGGCCGCTGGGCTGTGCGCGCTGGGTGTCGAGCCTGGTGACCGGGTGGCGCTTGCCCTCGATAATGGGCCGCGGTGGGTGAGCGCGTATCTGGGCGTCGGCTTTGCGGGTGGGGTGGTCGTTCCCATTAACACCCAGTATCGGGCGCGGGAATTGATGCACTTGCTAGGCGACTCTGAAGTATCGCTAGCGGTGGCAGGCAGCGCGGCGCTGGCCGAGGTGATGGCGTTGCGGAGCGACCTGCCCAGCCTGCGGCATGTAGTGGCAGCTGAGGGTGAGGCGACAGGCTCCCTGCCGTGGCCCACTCTGCTCGGCCGTCATGTGGAGCCGAGGCTACCGGCTGCGGACGATCTGGCCCTGCTGGTCTACACATCCGGGACGACCGGACGGGCCAAAGGCGTCATGCTCGCCCACGGCAATCTGGCCGCCAATGCCCAGGCCATTACCCAGGCCTGGGGTTGGACCTCTGCCGATCGCCTGCTGTTGATGCTGCCCCTGTTCCACATCCACGGCCTGGGCGTGGGGCTACATGGCACGCTGAGCACCGGCGCGAGCGTCGATCTGCGGCCCCGCTTCGACGCTGTTGAGGCGCTGACAGCGCTGGCGAGCGGCGGCGATAGCCTGTTCTTCGGTGTGCCGACGATGTACGGTCGGCTGCTGGCGGCCGCCCAGGAGCGCGCCGAGCGGCCGAAGGGTGTGCGCCTGTTCGTGTCCGGCTCCGCGCCTCTCAGCCCATCCCTCTTTGCCGAGTTCGAGCGGGTCTTTGGGCAGACGATTCTAGAGCGCTATGGGATGAGTGAGGGCGGCATGCTGACCACGAACCCGCTGGGTGGCCCGCGTCGCGCGGGTACGGTGGGTGTGCCTTTCCCTGGCCAGGTTGTTCGCGTCGGCGAGCCCTCGCGCCCGGCGCCAGTCGGCGAGGTGGGGCCAGTGTGGGTACGCGGGCCGAACCTGTTTCGCGGTTACTGGCGGCAGCCGGAGGCCACGGCCGCCGTGTTTCAGGGCGAATGGTTCAACACTGGTGATCTGGGCTTCCTGGACGCCGACGGCGTGTTGACCCTGGTCGGGCGAGCGAAGGAACTGATCATCACTGGCGGCTTCAACGTCTATCCGCGTGAGGTAGAGGACGTGCTGGTGACGCATCCTCAGGTGGCTGAGGCGGCCGTGGTTGGGTTGCCCGATGACGATCTGGGTGAGCAGGTAGCAGCCTTTGTCGTGCCCCGCGACCCCGCCCTGACGCCCGACGAGCTTGTAGACTACTGTCGGGCACGGCTGGCCCCCTACAAGAAGCCGCGGCGAGTGGTATTTGTCCCCGCGTTGCCCCGCAATGCCATGGGCAAGGTGCAGAAGGACGCGCTCAAAGGCTAGTTGACACCCGCCGCGACGCCAGCTACAATCCGCTTGCCCCCCCTGCGTCGCACCCCGTTCGGGTGAGGCATCGCCGCGTCTCGACCCTCATGCCGCGCCTACCGCTTCTCGCCGCCGCCTGGTTCGCGGGCCTCTTCCTCGCCGCGACCTTCCCCCTTGTCTGGCCGCTGCCTGCCGTGATTGCCGTCGCCGCGCTGCTGCTCGTGGCGGCGGTAGCCGTCGCGCGCCGCCCCCTGCCCCCGGCGGCCGGCATCGCGGCGCTGGCCCTGGCGGCTGCTACCCTGGGGGCGCTGCGCGTGTCCCTCGCCGACTGGCGGCCGGCCCTGGCGGCCTGGGAACCAGCCTACGGGCGCGAGGTGACTGTCGTGGGTGTGGTCGACGGCGATGCCGTGCCGCAGGGTCGCTTTACCACTGTGCGGGTGGCGGTGGAAGACCTGGCGGTCGAGGGCGTTCCGTGGCTGGTGGGCGGCGCGTGGCAGCCGCGCGAGGGGGCGCTCATGCCCGACGCGGGGCGAGTGGTGTGCCGCGTGCTAGCGAGCTTGTGCGCGCCCGCGCCATCGGTGCAGGTGCGGCTGCCTGCGACGCAGGCGCTGCGCTACGGCGACCGCCTGCGGCTGGCAGGGCGGTTGGCGGGGATCCCGATTCTGGAGAGCTTTTCGTACCGCGAGACCCTGGCGCGCGGCGGCGTCTACGGTGGCTTGACGTTCCCGAAGGTCGAGTCCCTGGCGGCAGGTCAGGCCCCACCGCTACGTCTGGCGGTGGTGTCGCTACGCGCCTGGGCCGAGGGAACTATCGACACCCTCTACCCGCGCCATCCTGTCGAGGCCGGGCTGCTGAAGGGCGCGCTCCTGGGCCTAAGCGACCGCCTGCCCGCCGATGCCGCGGAGGCCTTACGGCGGGCCAGCCTCTCCCACCTCATCGTCGTCTCCGGCTTCAATATTACCATCGTCGTGCTGGGCCTGGTGGGGCTGCTGACGGGGCTGCGGTTTGGCTTCGCGGCGCTGGCAGCGACGCTCGCTAGCCGTCGCCACTGGCGGCTGGCGCATCTGGCGCAGCAGCCGCTTCGGGTCTGTTTCACCACATCACCCTACGTACCCCTACTGACCACGGTGGCGGTGGCGGGGTACGTGGCGTTGGTGGGTGGCGGGTCGTCGGCGGTCCGCGCCGCGGTGATGGGCCTCGTGGTGGTGCTGGCCCTGTTTCTGGGACGGCCGACCACCGGCTACGTGACTCTGGCCGCGGCGGCCTGGCTCATCACCCTGGTCACGCCCTGGGCTGCCTTTGACATTGGTTTCCAGCTCAGCTTCGCCGGGACCCTGGGCCTGGTGGTCGTCACGCCGCTGCTGGCGCTGCCGCTGAGCCGCTGGCTCGCCTGGCGCGGCCCGACGCAGGGCCTCGTCGAGGCCATCGGCGTCACCCTGGGTGCGACGCTGATGACGGCTCCGCTGCTCTCGTACTACTTCGGTCAGGTATCCGTCGTCGGCCTGGCGGCCAACCTGCTGGTGATGCCCGCGCAGCCGTTCCTGATGTATTTGGGTGGGGCGGCGCTCGCGCTCGCGCCGGTCTGGCCGTGGCTGGCCCAGCAGGTAGCCGCCCTGGCGTGGTTGCCGCTGGCGTGGACCGTGCAGGTGGCGCGGTGGCTGGGCGAAGCGCCGTGGGCAGCGGTGGATGCTCGACTGGGCGTGATGCCCCTGGTCCTGTACTATGCGACGCTGGCGGCGGCAGGCTATTGGCTCTGGGCGCGGCGGGGAAGCGCGACGCACGCCGACGGAACGCCGGTCACTGCTCCCATTGCTGGCCGTGCGCCAATCGCGCCACGTTGGGTGGTCCTCGCCGTGGCCGCCGTGACCCTGGGCTGGCTAGCCGCCACTCTCATCGCCGGCCGCCCCGACGGCCTGCTGCGGGTGATGGTCCTTGGGGGTGGCGAGACGGTGGTGGCGCGCACGCCGTCTGGGGAGCGCCTGGTTATGGGCAGCGGCGCGACAGCCACGGAGCTGATTACTGTTCTCGACGGGCTGGCCCCTCCCTGGCAGCGTTCAGTGCTGGCGGTGACGGCGACGAGGGCCGACCGCAATACTATCGCGGCGTTGGCGGCGGCGCTGGGGCGCTACCACGTGCGCTATGCCGCGTCACCACCGCTACCGGACGGGGCGAGCAGCGTGGCGTGGCAGCGAGCGGCGCTGGAGCAGGGCATTGCGCCCCTGCCGATATCGGGCGACGCCCTCATGCTGCCCGATGGGGTGACGCTCGATGCGCTGGCGACTGGGGCCACGGATGAAGAGCCTGCCTACCGACTGAGTTACGGCGAGGTCACGGTGATTGTGGCGGCGAACGCCCCTGCTTACGTGAGCGTGGCTGACGCTGCCAGCGCGCCGCTGACTGGTACGCTGGTGAGCGATGGGCATCGAGCGTGGTGGGAACGTTGATGCGGGCGCGGCTGCGCCGTGTTAAGAGTCGAGACTTGGCAGATGACCGCCGCCTGGTTATACTGATGCGCGTTGTCCGTCATGCTCGCTTCGCTGCCTCAAGCCGAGACCCCGAATGCTCGCACACCCTCACTTGCTTCTTACTATTCTGGCCCTCGCGCTGTTCGCTACCGCTTGCGGCGGCGATGAAGGCAGCGTCGCTCAAGCCCCTGCCCCAACAGCTACAGTACCGCCCACCGCGCAGCCCACTGCGCGGCCCACTGCTGCCCCGCCGACGGCCACGCCGCGCCCCACGGCGTCGCCGACGCCCCGGCCGACGGCCACGCCAGCCGCCTCAGCGACGCCCTACGGTGGCGGCGGCCCTGCCAGCCTGGATATCCCCGCCATTGGCGTCAAGGATGCTCGCATCGTGGAGGTAGGGCTGGAGCCGAACGGGGCGATGGAGACGCCCCAGGGTTGGTGGGACATCGGCTGGTATAAGCTTGGCCCCCCGCCGGGTCAACCGGGTAATTCCGTGCTGTCCGGCCACTACGATAGCGACGTCGCGCCCGCTGTGTTCTGGAACCTGAGTCGACTCAAGCCGGGTGATCTCATTACGGTTGGTCTCCAGGACGGCACGCGCAAGGATTTCATCGTCGAGACAGCCGAGGTCTACCCCTTCAACAAGGCTCCGCTAGACCGAATCTTTGGGCCGGATGCGAAGTCGCGCCTCAACCTCATCACGTGTAACGGCAGCTTCGACCCCAAGAATGCCAACTACGACCGACGGCTGGTGGTCTACGCCGTGGCCGTCGAAGGCTAGCGCGCCCTGCCTGGGGAAATGGCGCTACGCCCGGCGTGAGCCGGGCGCAGTTGAATGTGGGCAGCAACGTCAGGGCCGCTCGTCGTCCTTCGCGTCGCGGCCTAGCTCGGCCAGCGCGCTGAGGCGCAATTCGCTGAGGGCCTGGACGGCATCGACCAACTTGTCGAGGGTGGCAAAGAACTTCTCCATCTCCGCCAGGCGGTGGCGATAGAACTCGGCGGTCGGGTCGCCGTGGACGGGGTCGGCCGCTTCGACCATGCGTAGGCTCTCCTTGACCGACACCAGCGCCTGATCGAACTCCTTCTTCTCACGATACTTGAAGATACCCTTGGCGATGGCCCAAAAATCGGTCTCAGCCTCGTAATAGTCGCGGCGACTGCCCGCATTCCATACCTTGTGGACCATGCCCATGCGCTCCAGGTCCCGGACATGGATGCTGACGCTGCCCTTGCTCATCCCCAGGGTCGCAGCGATATTGTCGAGGCTCAAGACGCCAGGCGTCAGGTAGAGCAGGCCGTAGATGCGGCCCATAGCCTCCTTCAGCCCCCAGAATGCGCTGATGCGTCCGGTGCCCTGGATCAGCGTCTGCTTGGCGGCCTCCAGGCTCTCGCCCGCGCCTGGTCTCACCTCGACTTGCGTTGTCATGCCGACCTCGCGTCTCACCCAACTCAATTAGTAACGTTTACACCATTCTAAACGAATTATACTGCCTGAACTGCCCCAGCGCAACCAGGGGTTGCCCCGTGCCCGCCGTGGGCCTATACTGCTGGTCAGGAGAACTGCGTGAACGACCCCTTCCAATCCCTGATCGATACCTGGCATGATGCCCACGCCAGCGACCCACGCCTGAGCCTGTGCGATGTGACTGTCGTGGGGCGCGACAACGGTGTCACCCTCGTGGGCGACGTACTGGACGATGCCACTGCCGGCGCTCTACTGGCCGAGGTACGCGGCGCGCGGCCTCACCTGGCCGTGCGCGACGAGCTACGCCGCCTGTTGTCCACTGCGCCGCGCACGGCCGTGACTCGCGCCGTCGCCAACGTTCGCAAGGAGCCGACGGAGCGTAGCGAGTTGCTGACCCAGGCCCTGCTCGGCGAGACCCTGGCTATCTTGAAGACCGACGACGACTGGGCCTTCGTGCGCCTGGATGCTGACGGCTACCTGGGCTGGACGCCGTGCCATGCCCTCAGCGCGGAACTACCGCCGGCGGCGACACACCTGGTCGCCGCGCCCCTGGCCGACCTGTACGCCGCGGCTGACGGTGAACGAGTGACGGGCAAGGCCCCCTTTGGCGTGACCGTCGCTGTGATGGAGATGCGAGGGGAGTGCGCCGCGCTGGCGCTGCCGGGTGGCGTGGCCTGGGCCCAGCGCAGTGATCTCCTCGCCCTGGCCGAGCGGCCCGCGCCCAACGTAGCGGGTATCCGGGCCGCGCTGCGGCTGGTCAGTCGCTTCGCCGGTGTCCCCTACCTGTGGGGCGGGCGGTCGCCCTTCGGCTTCGACTGCTCTGGCCTGGCCCAGACGACGCTGCGCCTGGTGGGATTGCCCGCGCCCCGGGATGCCGACATGCAGTACGCGGTGTGCGCGGCGGTCGAGGGCGAGCCGCAGCCAGGCGATCTGCTTTTCTTCGGGCGGCCCGGCTACACAGCATCGGGCATTGTGCGGACGGCGGGCGTCAGCCACGTGGCCGTGTCCCTCGGCGGACAAGACTACCTGCACGCCACGCAGCAGGTGTGGGGGACAACCTATGGCAGTCTGGACGCCACCTCCCCTCTGGCCTACCGCGCCGCCCATAGCCAATTCCTCGGTGCGAGGAGGATGCCATGCGCCTGACCTGGCAGCCGATGACTCTTAAGCTGGCGACAGCCTTCAACATTGCCCACGGTAGCTATACCGAGCGCCACAACGTTCTGGCGCGGCTGGACCACGACGGCCTGACGGGCCTGGGCGAGGCGGCGGTCGTGCCCTATCTTGGGGAGAGCCGCGAAGGGGTGATGGCCTATCTTGCCCAGGCGGCGAATGCTCTGGGCGACGACCCCTGGCTCATCGAGGACATCCTTGACCGCCTGCCCGCTGGCTCCCACGCCGCCCAGTCGGCCGTCAGCCTGTGCCTATACGATCTGCACGGCCAGCGTCTCGGCCAACCCCTATGGCGGCTGTGGGGGCTGAACCCCGCTCGCGCGCCGCTCACGTCGGTGACCATCGGCATCGATACGGCGGAGGTCATGGCGATCCAGGCCCGTGCCCTGAATGCGCCCATCCTCAAGGTGAAGCTAGGCGGCCCCGACGACCTGCCCCTGGTGCGCGCCATTCGCGCTGTCACCGACGCCACCTTGCGCGTAGATGCCAACGCCGGCTGGGACCGCGAGACAGCCCTGGCGCTCCTGCCGGCGCTGGCCGACCTGGGCGTGGAGTTCGTGGAGCAGCCGCTGGCGATGGATGACGTGGAGGGCTTACGCTGGCTGAAGGCGCGCTCGCCCCTGCCCCTGTTCGCCGACGAGACGGTGCGGTCGGTGGCGACCGTGGCGGTATTAGCGGGGGCGGTGGATGGGGTGGTGGTGAAGCTGGCGAAGTTCGGCGGCCTGCGCGAGGCGCGGCGGGCCATCGACCTGGCCCACGCTCTGGACATGCAGGTGATGCTAAGCTGCATGGTCGAGTCGACGCTGGGGGTGAGCGCGGCGGCCCACCTGGCTCCGCTGTGCGAGCACGCCGACCTGGATGGACCGCTGTTGATTGCCAACGACCCGTTCCAGGGCATGGCCTACGACGGCGCGCGCCTCGTCCTGCCGAGGGGGCCGGGTCTGGGAGTAACGCCGCGCTAGCTAATATTTCATGAGGCGGTCGGCAACTGTCGCCGCCAACTGGCGTGGCAAGAAGCGCGTTGAGAAGGCTAGCGTGCTGTTTCGGTAGCCTGGGACGACGCTAGACTTGCCCTTGAACATGGCTGTGAGGGCGATGTTGACCACCGTCGGGCTGTCCATCATAAATGCACGCTGGTAGAGGGTCGGCTCCTGCCCTGCCACCTCAAAGAACTCGGTCCTGGTGACGCCGGGCGAGACGACGGTGACGACGACGCCCTTGTTCTTCAACTCGTAGTGCAGGCTTTCGCCAAAATAGAGCACGAAACTCTTGGCGGCGGAATAGGTGGCGTAGGTGGGTGAGGGCTGAAACGCGCCGATGGATGCCACCTGGAGGATGTAGCCCCGACGGCGGGCAGCCATGTCGCGGGCGAAGAGCTTGGTCATGTGGACCAGGGTCACGATGTCGAGCTGGAGCATGGCCCGCTCGCGTTCCCAGGTGATGTCCAGGAAGTCGCCGTAGATACCCAGGCCCGCGTTATTGATGAGCACATCAATGTCGTGGCCCGCCGCCTTGATCTTCTCGTGCAGCGTGTCGGGCGCGTGCTCGCGGGCCAGGTCCAGGGGGATAACGTCGATCTGGACACCCTGTGTGCGCCGCAACTCGTCGGCCAGGGCGTGGAGCTGCTCTTCCCGCCGCGCCGTCAGCACGAGGTGCATGCCCCGCCCCGCCAGATTGCGGGCGAAATCGGCTCCCAGGCCACTCGATGCCCCTGTAATCAGCGCCCATTGTCCGCGTAGGTTCGGCTTGGTCATCGTGATCCCCTGCCCCAATCTGGCTGTCTATCTCTAATGCGAGCCACCCGTCCTACACCCGCATGCTCTGCCACTTGCCCTGGCTGTAGCGCCATATCATGAGTATCATGCGCACCATAGAGTCGATCACGTTGCTGAGGTAGATGACAGCCAACCCCATGCCCATCACTGGCCCGAACAGGTAGGCCAATGGGAGGCGCACCAGCCAGATCGACCCTGCCGTGACCCACATGGGGAAGCGGGTGTCACCAGCGCCGCGCAGGCTGCCTGCCAACACCTGCCCCACCGCCTGGAAGGGTTGAGCGATAGCCACTACCTTGAGAGCTTCGGCGCCAATCAGGATGAGGTCCGGGTCGGGGGTGAAGATGCGCATCACCTGACGCCCGAAGAAGAACATGATGAGGGCGACGAAAGTCATGAACGCCAGCGCCGAGTAGGTGGCGTAGGCGGTGGTGGCCTTCGCTCGTTCGGGGTTCTTTGCGCCCATCGCCTGCCCGGTGAGGGTCGTGGCCGCAATGGCGTATCCCAGGCCCGGCATGAAGGCGAAGGAGATAGCGTTGAGGGTGATGCGCTGCGCGGCGTAGACGTTGGTTCCGAGGTGGATAGCAAACACGCCGTAGACCAGCATGCCCGCGCTCATCAGCACCATCTCGATCATGGAAGGGATGCCGATGCGCAGCGTGCGGCGCAGCAATCCCAGGTCCGGCGCCCAGGGCGGCCGCCAGTCGAGGGATAATTTGCCCCGCCCACGCATCAGGACGACCAGCATGATCGCCGCTCCAACGCCGCGCGCGATACCCGCCGCCCACGCCGACCCGGCCACGCCCAGAGCGGGCATGCCCAGATGGCCGAAGATCAAGGCCCAGGCCAGAATCACGTTCACCACGTTCGCCACAGCGTTGATCATCATCGGCGTCCTGCTATCGCCCGCGCCGCGCATGGCCGCGCCCATGATGAACATGGCGAGCATGAACACGCTGGTGATCGCACCAACCCGGAAGTAGGCTGCCCCATCGGCGACGACCTCCGGCTCGCCGCCCAGTGCAGCGATAATGGGTACGGCTGCCAGGGCGCCGATGATGCCGACAAAGATCGACAGGACCCCACCAATGAGGAGGGATTGCTTGAGCACGCGATTCGCCTCGGTCGGGTGTTTCGCGCCGATGGCGTGGGCCACCATGACCGTCGTACCCGTCGTTAGCGCGGAGAAGGCCGACTGGATGACCCACAATACCTGGAGGGCCGCGCCCACCCCGGCCACAGCCGCCGCGCCCAGCGCGCCGACGAAAATCAGGTC
>CAZJJF010000049.1:0-14891 GCA_964546245.1 uncultured Anaerolineales bacterium | reverse complement strand
CCCCCCCCCCCCCCCCCCCCCCCCCCCCCCCCCCCCCCCCCCCCCCCCCCAACCCTTTTTTTATCCTCCTCCCTCAACTTTTAACTACACTCCTCCCCCCCACCCCCAACGCGCCCCCCCGGGCCCTGAGCCGGGGGGGGCGGTGGGCCGTGGGCCGGGGTCGTTCACGGGGCTGCGTATCGGGCTGAGCGTCGTCAAGGGGCTGGCCCTGGCGCAGGGCATCCCCGTGGTTGGGGTCTCGTCGCTGCACGCCCTGGCCTACGCTCACCGCGAGCGCGAGCTGCCCCTGTGGGCGCTGATTGCCGCTGGGCGCGGCCGCTTCGCCGCCGCCTTCTTCCCGCCGGGCGCGCCCTGGCCCGCGCCGGAGGACTACCGCATCGCGCACCTCGACGCGCTGGCCCCGCCGGTCGATGCGGCGGCCCTCTACGTCGGCGAACTGACGGCGCGAGACCGGGCCGCGCTGCGCGAGCAGTGGGGTACGCGAGTCGTGCTGGTTGACCCGGCGGCGGGCCTGCGTCGCGCTGGATACCTGGCCGAGTTGGGCTGGCAGCGGCTGGCGCGCGGCGAGGTGGACGATCTTGCCGCGCTGTCGCCTATTTACCCGCCCATGTGAGGATAGCATGGTCGCTACGCCCTTGATTGCCTCCGGCTTCTTCACCGAACTGTACTCTGGCTTGCCGTATGCCATGGAGCCGATGCGCAGCCCCGACATTGGCGAGGTGATGGGAATCGATCGCCAATCTTTCCCGACTCCCTGGTCCCACAATGCCTATGTCCACGAAATCGAGCGCAACGATGCGGCCCACTACCTGGTCATGCGGCCCCGCCGCGCGCCCAACGGTCGTGCCGCTGCCGACAGCGGCCTGGATCGGGTGCGGCGCTGGTTAGCCGGTAGCGCGCCATCGGGCCGACTGCCCATCATCGCCTACGGCGGCATCTGGCAGATGTATGACGAGGCCCACATCAGCACCATCGCCACCCGCCCTGAGTGGCGGGGCAAGGGTCTCGGCGAGTTGATGCTGGTCGCGCTGCTCGACCAGTCGATGGCGCTGCACGCCCAACTGGTGACGCTGGAGGTGCGGATGTCCAACACCACCGCCCAGCAGCTCTACGACAAGTATAGCTTCGCGGTGGTGGGGCAGCGGCGTGGCTACTACACGGACAACGGCGAGGACGCGCTGTTGATGACGACCCCGTCCCTGCTCGATCTCGACTATCAGGCAGAATTGATACGTCTCGCCCATGCTCTGCGCGCCAGGCTGATCGCCGACGTCGTGGAGTGACTCGCGACCGTCACGCAAGAAGGCGCTCCCGCTGGATGGTCACATCCAGCGGCCAGGGGGCGGGGCAGCGGATGTGGCCATCCGCTGCGAGCGGGCGTCGGCTAGCGGTCGCCTACGGGCTGGCGCGGCGCAGGGTGAGGGGCAGGAACACCTGCCAGTCGCGCCCAATGACCGCCGCCCGCTCCACCACTACCCCAAAGCCATCCTCAATGCGAGCCACCGTCATCAACGGCCCGCCCTGATAGTCGGCGGCGACTCGCGCCTGGAAAGTCAGGGTCGGTGGCGGTCCGGCGCGGGAGACGCCGCCGCGCCATAGCACGGCGTTGGCGGTGGTCAGAACTGCGCCGCTGGTGGCAAACACGCTGTCGGGTAGCAACCCCAGGCCTGAGGGGAGCGTGATGGTCATGGCCGCCGCCGCGTCGAGCGCGCCCTGGTTGCGCGGCGCGGCGACGAAGGTTACCACCTCGCCCGCTTCGACCTTCGTCTTGTCGGCGACGATGAAGGTCGCCCCCAGGTCAGGGACATTGGCCCGCGCCAGGTGGCGGACCTCACTGGTCAGGCCGGTTTCATCGCGGATGAGGGCCTGGGCGGGCAGGAGCGTGCCCGGCGGCAGCCCATCGTCAACGGTCACGCGGTAGCGGATGGTGTGAATGCCACCCGCCGGCAGCGGCCCATCCCACGCCAGGCGGCCGTCTATCAGCGCCGCCCCCTCGATGCTGTCCGTCACCAGACGGGTGTGGGTGGGCGGCGCGCCGCTGAACTCGACACTCGCGCGGGGCAGCGGGCCGCGATTGACGATGCGCACAGTGTAGGTCAGGCTGCCGCCGCTGGCCGCGATGCCGGTATCGGCGGTCAGCGAGGACGCTCCCAGGGGTTGCAGCCAGCCAATGCTGCGCGCCAGGACGGTCGGCAGTGCGTCGGTGGGCAGCGTCTCTAGCGGGACGGCGAAGAAGGCGGTGCGGAAGCCCCCCGCATCCAACCGTAGCCCCACCGGCCGCGCGTGGCCACCCAGAAAGGTCGGCGCGGCGTAGGCTGTCGGAACCAGGGCATCGCTGTGGTTGTAGCGGCTGGAGCGGAAGACGCGCTCGAAGTCGAGGCTGTAGGGGCCGAGGCCGTCGCCCACCGGATCGCCCGGCGCGCCTGTCAGGCTATCGGTAGTCATGTCCTCGGTGAAGGTCAGTACGCCCAGGTAGTCGACGCCGAAGCGATTGAGACCAGCAGTGTACAGGTAGTCCTGCGCCGACAGCAGCAGCCGTCCCCCGGCCGCCAGGTAGGCCGCCAGGCGCGCTTCCTCGGCTGGCGATAGGGTATCGAGAAAGTCGTAGCCGGTGAACCACAGTACCAGCGGGTACATCGCCAGACGCGCGGTGGGCGGCGAGCCTCGCCCGTCATTGGACGAGTGCCCCACTTCCCACAGGTCGTAGGGGATGCCCGCCGTCGTGAGGGCCTGAGTATAGATTCCCTGGACATCGACCCACTGGTCGTCATCCACGACGAGCACTGGCGCGGGCGTGCGCGACTCGATGCGCAGTGTCTGGGACACCGGCCCCGAGCCGTCGTCGCGACTGACCAGGTGCAGCGCGGCGGTGTCGTGGGCGTTCCAGCCCTTGCCGGTCGGGATAGTGACGCGCACCACCAGATCGCGCGTGCCGCAGGCCGGGACATCCAGGGCGGCGAGGGGTGCGCCTGTGGCTGGATCGATGAGTTGCGTTGGCCATTGCGCGCCCTCGACGGTCAGGCGGTACTGGTCGGCTTGCGCGCCAAGATTGCGGAGGGTGACGGTGTAGGTGAGGACATCGCCCGCGGCCCCCACCTCCTGCCCACGGTCGACATGGGCCGATAGGGCGTGATCCGGCGCGCTGTCGGTCATCAGGCGGATGGCCTGGTCCAGCAGGGTCGCGCGGTCACTCAGCCCGTTGATACCCTCGACGCCGAAGGCCAGGTACAGCGAGCGATGGGGGGCGCAGCGATTCACCAGGAGGCCCGCGCCGCGACTTGACGGGTACAGGGCGATGGTCTGGCTGGCCTCCGTCTTGACGGGGCTGATGACATCCGGCGCGGCCTGGTTGTTGGCGCTGTCGGGGCCGTCGAGCGCCCAGGCCTGGCCTGCCAGGGGGCCGGCGCCGGTCGCGCTGTGGGTATTGGCCTGGTCGGCGACGAAGCGGGCATTGAGGAAGCCACGGAAATACTCGGCCACGAAGTTGCCCGCCCCGCCGCCGTCCCAGTAGGCGATGTCCTGCCCGCTGATGATGAGTCGCCCGCCCTGGCGCAGGTAGTCGGCCAGGATCGCATCCGCGCCCACGTAGCGCGGCGAATCCTTGGGGCTGGACCAGATCACGACGTTGTAGCTACGCAGCCTGGCCAGACTCGGCGCGTCATCGTAGACGGACCGCACCGCGTACAGGTCATACAGATAGTCGCGGGCATCGAGGGCGGCCTGGTAATAGGCGACGGCCTCGGCATAGTACCACGCGCCGCCATCGACGAGCAGGATGGTGGGGGCAGCCACGAGGGTGAAGTCCTGGCTGACGACGGCGGCCGCCGCCGTCACGGACACGCGGGCGCGGCCGATGCGGTGGCCGCGCATTTCCACGCGGAGATTGTAGTCGCCCGGCGGCAGCGCCAGACTGTACACCCCCGTGTTCGCCTGTGCCGTGACCGTCACAGGGGTATTCTCGACGATGATGCGGGCCGCCAGGGGCGCGCCCTGCTGGTCGACGACGCGGCCCAGGACTACCCCCGCCGGCAGCAGGCTCAGCGTGGCGTTGAGGGTCGTGCGGCGGCCCTCGTCGATGACCACCCCGCGCTGTTCGAAGGACGTGTAGCCAAAGGCGTGGATGGCAACGGTGTAGGCTCCTGCGCTCAGGGGCAGCGTGTACGCGCCGCTGGCGTCGGCCTGGACGCGGATGGTCGCGCCGTTGGCGAAGGACGTGGCCGCCACGTCCGCCCCGGCTACGCCGCCGCCATCGCCGTCGCGACTGACGCGCCCCGCCAGCTCGCCGGCATTGAGGGCCATCGCGACCGCCGCGTAGGCATCGGCCAGGCCCGCCCCGACCAGGTTGTTGGGGAGCGGGCCTTCGCCGACCGGGCGCGCCGTGCCGCGTACCAGGTCGATGAGCTGCTGCGGCGTGAGGCGCGGGTTAGCCTGGCGAAGCAGAGCCACGATACCAGAGACCTGCGGCGTGGCCATGGACGTGCCGTCGAGGAGCATGTAGCCGCCACCGTGCCACGCTGAGCGAATATTTACCCCTGGGGCCACAACGTCGGGCTTGATCGGCGCGAACGCCGAGGGGCCGCGGCTGCTGAAGGACGCCAGGCGTGACTGGCTATCCGTCGCGCCTACGGTCAGGACCTCGGCGTAGCCGCCGGGGATGTTGATGCTGCCGTTGAAAGGGCCATCATTGCCGGCTGAGAAGACGGGCACGATGCCCGCCGCGCGCAGGGCGCGAATGTCGTCGCGGTAGATAAGGCTGTCGTGGGCGGCGCTGCTCCACGAGCCGTTGACCACGTCGGGGGCGCGGGTTGGGTCGCCGCCGGGCGCCAACAGCCACTGGAAAGCGTCGTGAATCCAGGCATCGGTGGTGCGCGAGCGGTCGTCGAAGACCTTGACGGCGATCCACTTAGCGCCGGGGGCAACGCCCACCCCATTGCGCCCCACCATCAAGCCGGTGGTGTGGGTCCCGTGGCCCACCCCATCGCCGGGGTAGACGTAGCCTTCGTCGGTGGCGCAGTACCAGTTGCCGCGATGGTCGGGCAGGCCGCCTGTGTAGCCGCGATAGGCGGCCATCAGGTCGGGGTGCTGGCCGTCCACGCCGGTGTCCATGCTGGCGACGACTGTCCCCTGGCCGGTGATGCCCATCAGGCTCCACACCCGGTCCGCCCGCAATGTCTGGATATTCCAGTCGGTGGCCTCGGCCATAGCGGCGGTCCGTATCGGCAGGGTCCACTCACGATTGGCGCGGATGATCTCCACATCGGGCCGCGTGGCGAGGGCGAGGATGACCTCGGTCGCCCCCCGCACGGCGATGGCGTTCGTGACCCAGAAAGGCTGGATGTGACTGACCTTGCCCGCTTGCCGCGCCTTGTCCAGGTCGGCGCGCACGCTCGCCTGGCTGCGGTCGGCGGTAGCCTTGAGCGCGTCCACGACAGCCACGCCGCGCGCGGCCTTCGTCGGCTCGTGCGCGGCTGCCGTTAGATCGGCCTTGTCGCGTAGATAGACGATGAAATCGGCCGCCTCGTCGGGGTGTTGCAACGCCGCCTTGAGGAGATCCGGCTCGACGGGAAGCGGCCGGTCGAGGGTCACGTCGGCGGGCGTGGTGTCAGCCGCTGGCCGGGGCGATGGCCCCTGGGCCAGGGCGACGGCAGCGACAAGCAGGAGGGCCAGGGCGAGGATGGCCGCCAGGCCCAGGCGATATACACGTGGCAACACGGTCCCCCTCTCCATCAAGGCCGCGAGTCGCCTTTCCAGGCAGCTCGCCTGTTGGCTTCGGCCAGCGTGTCGTGCGCTGCCTTGAGCGTCTGGGCCGTGGTAATCCAGCGCACGCACGGATGCAGCGGCAGCTCGGTCTCGTTGTAGTCCAGGCGCTCGCAAAACTGGCACGCCAGGGGCGGGTCGGCCAGGACGACGCGATGCTGGGCCGGGTCGCCCCACGGCCCAAACTGGCGCGGGTCGATGGGGCCGTACAGGCGCACCGTCGGCGTTCCGACGGCCGTCGCGAGGTGCAGCACGCCGGCATCCGGTCCCAGAACCAGGGCGCAGTGAGCCAGCAGCGCGGCTAGCAGCGGCAGTTCGGTGGCGCCGGCCGCGTCGACCACGGCGGCCCGCGTATGGGCCGCCACCTCCGCCGTTAGCGCGGCCTCGGCGGCGCTACCCGTCAGCAGGATGCGCGCCCCGTCGGCGGCCAGAGCGTCGGCCACCGCGCCCCAGGCCTGCCCCGTCCACCGCTTGACCGCCGCGCCCGCGCCGGGGTGGATGGCGACCAGCGTCTCGGCGTCGCCGAGACCGCGCGCGGCCAGCCAGTGGGCGGCCGCCTCGCGCTCGGCGTCGCTGAGCGGGAAGCGCGTCGGCGGCTGGCCGGGGGTGACGTCGAAGGTTCGCCCAGTGAGTGCGGCGATCAGGTCCAGGTTGAGGCGGGTCGCGTGCGTCGCGCGGGCCAGAGGCAGCGCGGTCGTCAGGAACGGCGCGACCTCCGCCACGCCGTAGCCGAGGCGCAGCGGGATGCGCGCCAGGGCCGCCAGCAAGGCCCCCCACCAATGATCGAATCTTAAGACGACGGCGGCGTCAAAGCGGTACGCGCGCAGGCGCTCAGCTTCGCGGCGGGCCAGCGCATAGGGGGCGAGGAGCGACGCAGGCGCGGCGCGGGTGAAGCCGGGGAAGGGCAGGGTCAGCACGGCGTCCAGGTAGGGGTTGCGGCGGGCCACGACCTCGGCCCACGGCCCCACCAGCGCGGTGACGTGGGCGTCGGGCCAGGCGGCGCGTAGCGCCTCGAAGGCGGGCGTCGCCAGCAGCACATCCCCCAGGTGGTCGGGACGAATGAGCAGCACACGCCGCCCCGCGCCCGTCGGCGACGCGGCGAGCGGCACGGGGGCGCGCTGGCTGGCGGCCAGGACGCCCCCCGCCAGCTGCAACAGTCGGCGGCGCAGGCGATGGTGAGGTGACAGGCGCGCGCCGCCGGCCGTCGTGCGCGGGTCAGGCATATAAGTCGTCCAGGCGCGGCAGGATGGTCTGCCAGTCGTAGCGCGCCACAGCGAGCTGCCGGGCGGCGGCGCCCATCGCGGCGCGACGTGGGGCATCGGGGAGGAGGGCCAGGATAGCGGCGGCGAAGGCCTCGGCGTCATCGGCCAGCGTGGCCGCCGCCCCCAGGTCCAGCCCCTCCGCCCCGCGCGAGGTGCTGACGATGGGCCGCCCCAGGGCGAGGGCTTCCAGCAACTTGAGGCGCGTGCCGCCGCCCACGCGCAAGGGGGCGACGAACAGGTCGGCAGCGGCGATGTAGGGCCGCGTGTCGGGAACCCAACCCGTCACGGTGACGCGGGACGCGGCCAGCGCGCTGACCGCCGGGGCCGGGTCGCGCCCGACCAGGGCCACGCGCACGTTGGGTGCGGCGGCCCACACGCGGGGCATCACGTCGCCGACGAGCCACAGGCTGGCCTCGATGTTGGGGCGATAGTCGAGCTTGCCGGTGAAGACGAGCCAGGGCGCACCGGGGGGAAGGGGGACCGGCTGCCGCGCCTCGGCCAGGGCCGAGTCGTAGAAGGCGGTATCGACGCCGTTGGGCACGACCAGGGGCGACACGCCGGGGGCGAGGGCGCGCAGGGTAGCCGCGTCGGCCTCCGACACGGCGATGACGCCATCGGCGCGGCGCAGGATGTCGGCCTCCAGGGCCGATAGGCGCTGCCACTGGACCCAGGAATAGGCGGCGGCGGCCCAGCGGCGCGGGCGTCGGGCGTCGGTCAGCCAGTTGCGCTGCTGCAAGAGGGCCTCGGCATTGTGGGCATCGTAGACCAGCCGCGCCGCTGGGCCGCGTCGGCCAGCGGCCGGCCACAGATAGGGGGCCATCTCGATTCCCTCGGCCTGCACTACGTCGTAGCCGTCGGCGAGCCACGCGGTCAGGCGCGCCGCGAAGTCGTCGCTGTGCAGGCGGCGGGCCAGGTCGGCGTCGCCGGCGGCCAGGTCGGCCAGGCGGCGGCGCAACGGGCGCGGCGGTGCGGGCAGGGCGTCGAGGCGGCCCACGATCTCGCGCAGCGGCGCGGCGGCGGCCAGGTCGGCCGCTGGGTCGGCGGCAAAGCTCAACACGTCGACCGCGTGGCGCGCGGCGACGTGGCGCAGGATGTGCCAGTTGCGGATGGCGGTCCCCTGGTGGGGCGGGTAGGGAAGCTGAGGAGTCAGGAACAAAATACGTCGGCGAGGGGAATCCATAGTGAAGGTTTCGCGCGAAACATACGGCAGCCGCCGGCGAGGGCGACACGCTGCCCTAGCGTAGCATGCCGACCTTGTGATAGACTTCCAGGGTCTCGCGGGCCATGCGGTCGAGAGAGAAGCGCTTGGCCTGCTCCAGGCCGCGCCGCATCATGCCCGTGCGCCGGTCGGGGTCCTGGAGCACCAGACGCAACGCCTCCGCCCACAGCAGCTGGTCCTGGGGCGGTACTTTCAGACCCGCGTCGCCGACCACCTCCGGCAGCGACGCCGCGTCGGAGACAATCACCGGCGCCCCGCACGACATGGCCTCCAGGGGCGGCAGCCCGAACCCCTCGTACAAGGACGGCTGGACGAAGACGGCCGCCCCGTTGTACAGGCGCAACAGGTCTTCCTGGGGCACGCGGCCCAGGAAGCGGGCGCGGTTGCCCAGTTCCAGTTCGTCGGCGACACGGAAGACATCCTCATCCAGCCAGCCGCGCTTGCCGACGGCGACGAGTGTCAGGGGGACTCGCGCATCGGCGCCCCGTCCCTCGCTACCCTCCGCGACCTCCATGTCGCGCAGGCTGTGGAACACACGGAGCAAGGTCGGCAGGTTCTTGCGTGGCTCGATGGTGCTCACGAACAGGATATACGGGCCGGGTAGCTGGTACTTATGGCGCATCTCAGTCAACGCCGCGTCGTCGCGAACGACGCGAAAGATGGGGTCGGCCGCCTCGTGGATGACGGTGATCTTATTGGCGTTGACGCCCAATAGCAGCACCATATCCTGCTTGGTCGCTTCCGACACGGCGATCACGTGGTCCGTCTTCCGCATCGCCTCGTCGATCTGGCCGTAGTAACGCGCCGAGTCGCGAGTCAGGAAATGGGGGAAGCGTAGGAATGCCAGGTCGTGGACCGTGACGACCGAGCGGTACATGCGACGCATGGGCGGGATGTGATCGGTGCTGTGCAGCAGGTCCAGGCCCAGCGGCAGCAGTTCCAGGGGCAGGCTCAGCTGCTCCCAGCGGTTGTGGCCCGGCGTCCACAGCGGTCGCCACGAGAAGGGCGCGCCTTCGACGGGCACCGGCTCGTCCTTGCGGCTCTGCAACAGGATAATCTCGTCGTCCGTGACGACCTTCGCCAGCCCCGTCACCAGGCGGCGGATGTACTGGCCGATACCGGCCCCGGTGTAGTAGACCATTCGCGCGTCGATGCCGATGCGCATGCGGTGTCTCCCTGTGTCCTGACGTTCGACCAATTATAGCGAGGCTCCCTATGCGCGCCCAATCCCATCCCCAGGTTTTGCCGAGGTCCCGCCTTTACCCTATAATGGAGTTTCACGTTGTCCGCTGTCCTGGGACGTATCTTGTGAGGCGACGTATGGAAATCACCGATGTCGAGCAAAGGCTGGCTTTCCTGGACGAGGCGCAGCGCCGCGAGCACGCTGCCATGGAGCGGCTGCGCGCCCAGGCGACCACCCAGGCCGCCGAGTTGAAGGCGGCGACCGAGGCATTGGCGGCCGTCACCGCCGATCTCAAGACGGCCCAGGCGCGCCTGGCGCGGCTGGAAACCATCGACATCACCCTGACGCAGATGCGCGCCGAGATGGCGGGCCTGGTCGAGCACCAGGAGGCCCAGGCGAAGACGGAAATCAGCCGCCTGCGCGATACGGACGCCACGGGCCAGGCCCAGGTCGAGGCCCTGGCGCGGCTGGTCCAGGGCCTCGAAGAGCGCATGACCAGTACCCATGCCGCCGGTATCGAGCTGCGCGAGCGCCTGGCGCGCCAGGATGTGGTCCTCAGCGAGTTGAATCGGTCCTTGCAAGCCCTCCGTGTGGACCTGACCACCACCCAGGGCCAGCTCATCAAGTTCCCGCAGATCGAGCAGGCGCTGGAAATCGCCAAGGCCGAAATCGTTCACATGGTGCGCGAGTATCGCGCCCAGAGCCAGGCCGACCAGGAGCGGCTGGTCCAGGAGCGGCTCGAAGACCGCCAGCTGTTCACCCGCGGCCTGGCCGAGCTTGACACGCGGCTGGGCGCCCTGCCGCCCATCCAGGAACGCCTCAAGGGGCACGATGCCGAGACGGCGCGGCTCAACACCACCCTCAACCAACTCGCAGCCCTCGTGGCGACGGCCCAGCGCGACATCGTGCAGCGCAGCGAACCGATTCCCGCCCTGGCGGCGACCCAGACGAAGCACGCGCAGCGTATCGACCGCCTGGAAGCCGCGCAGCCACCCCACGAGCAGCGCATGGACGGCCACGAGGCGCGGCTGCAATTCCTGGACGAGATGGCCAACCGCCACGCCTTGCGCATCGACGTGGTAGAGGCGACGCTGCCGCCCCACGCCCAGCGTATGGACGGCCACCAGGCGAAGCTGCAATTCCTGGATGAGATGGCCAACCGCCACGCCCACCGCCTCGACGCTGTTGAGGCGCGCCTGCCTGGCTACGAGCAGGAAGACGCCACGCTACTGGAAAAGATCGAGTTCCTGGAGGACTGGGTGCAGCGCACCGCCACCCGCCTCGACGAGGTGCAGCGCTTCGAGGATGACCTGCGGCGTACCCTGACCGAGGCGGTGGAAGCCGAGAAGGTGCGGGACGCCCAACGCGAGCAGCGCCTGGCCGCCTGGGCCGCCGAGCTGGTCGAGCAGCGTCGCATGGTCGAGGACTGGAAGAAGGTGATGCGCGGCTACGAGGAGCACCACCAGGGCGTGACGCGCCAGATGCGCGAGGTCGACGAGTTGGGGCGGACCATCGACCAGCAGCAGAAGGCCAGCGCCGAGGCGCAGCGCATCGAGGCCGAGAAGATGCGCCGCGAGGTGGCGGAGTGGCAGTCGGATGTCGATAAGCGCTGGAGCCTGTTCTTCAAGCAGCGCGACTGGGACTGGAGCGAGCAGCGTCGCACCAACGAGGCCCATGTCGAGCGGCTGCGCCAGCTGGAAGCCTGGCGTAGCGACGATGTTCAGAGCGCGTCCGACCTGGCCGACCGCCTCGACGGCAAGGACCGTGAGTTGTTGATGCGCATCGAGGACTTGTGGGAGATCGAGGAGACCGCGCTCAAGCGCCGCCTGGCCGACCTCAAGGAGTGGCTGAACGAAGTCCAGGACAGCCAGGCCAGCTCACCCAAGCCGCGTGTGCCCAAGCCGGGCGAGAAGATTCTCGGCACCGATGAGCGCTACCGGAGACCGTGACGACTGATGCGTGAAACGTGAAACGTGACCAAGAGAAGAAGTGGTCTTCTCACGTTTCACACCTCACGCTTCGGCCACCCTGACGACTGACTACTTTTCCTATGCACGTTATCGGGACCGCCGGCCATGTTGACCACGGTAAATCGACCCTGGTCGAAGCCCTGACGGGCACGCACCCCGACCGCCTCAAGGAAGAGCGCGAGCGGGAGATGACCATTGACCTCGGCTTCGCCTGGCTGACTCTGCCCAACGGTGAGTCGGTCAGCATCGTCGACGTGCCCGGCCACGAGGACTTCATCAAGAATATGCTGGCCGGTGTCGGCGGCATCGATGCGGCCCTGCTCATCGTCGCCGCCGACGAGGGCGTCATGCCCCAGACGCGCGAGCACCTGGCGATCCTCGACCTGTTGCGCATCGGGCGCGGTGTCGTCGCCCTCACCAAGACCGACATGGTGGACGACCCCGACTGGCTGGCTCTGGTCGAGGCCGATATTGCCGACACCCTCCGACCTACCAGCCTGGCCGGCGCCCCCATCGTCCCTGTCTCGGCCCGCAAGCGGCGCGGCCTGGCCGAGTTGCTGGCCGTCCTGGAAGGCGTACTGGCGGAGATTCCACCCCGCCGCGACCTGGGCCGGCCGCGCCTGCCCATCGACCGCGTGTTCACCATCCAGGGCTTCGGCACGGTCGTGACCGGCACGCTGAGCGATGGGCGTCTGCGCGTGGGCGACGAGGTGGAGATTCTGCCGCGCGGCCTCAAGGCCCGCATCCGGGGCCTCCAGACCCACAAGCAGAAGGTGGAGGTGGCCGTGCCCGGCAGCCGCGTCGCGGTTAACCTGGCCGGTGTCACCCTCGACGAGCTGCGGCGCGGCGACGTGGTATCGCTGCCGGGCTTGTTCAGGCCGACACGGCTGCTGGACGCGCAGCTCGACCTGCTGCCCGACGCGCCCCGCGCCTTGCGCCACAATGCGGGCCTGGACTTCTTCACCGCTGCCAGCGAGATTCCAGGCCATGTCCGTCTGCTCGGCGTCCAGGAACTTGTCCCCGGCGCGAGCGCGTGGGTGCAGATCGCGCTGGACGAGCCGACTGTCATCGCCCGCAACGACCGTTTCGTCCTGCGCCAGCCCTCGCCGAGCCTGACCATCGGCGGCGGGACGGTCCTCGACCCCCATCCCCCCCGCCGCCTGCGTCGCTTCCGCGCCGAGACGGTGCAGCGCCTCGAAACCCTTGCCCACGGCACGCCCGCCGAGATCATGCTGGCGGCGGTACAGCGGCTGGAGCCGGTCGAGGCGCGTGAGGCCAGCCAGCAGAGTGGCCTGGGCGACGGGGCGCAGGCGGCTCTGGCTGAGCTGCTCGCCGCCGGTAGCGTCATCGTCCTCGGTCAACCACCCACTGCCGTTTCAATCGCTACTCCCCAATCCCTCATCGCCTCTCCTTCGGGCTGGGGCGCGCTCATCGACCGTCTGGCCGAGGTGGCCGCTGACTACCACCGCGCCTACCCCCTGCGGGCCATGATGCCCCGCGAGGAGGCCCGCGCCCGCCTGGGCAGGGGCGGCAAGCCCATGCCGCCCAAGATGTTCAATCTGCTGGTGGACGAGGCGGTGGCTCGCGGCCGGGTGGTGGCCGCCGAGGCGGGCTTGCGCCGCGCCGACCATCAGGTGCGCTACTCACCCGCGCAGCAGCAGGCGGTCGACCGACTGCTGGCGGCTGTGCGCGCCCAGCCCTACACGCCGCCCTCGGTGGCCGAGGCCATCGCCCAGGTAGGCCCCGATGTCTTCGGCTCCCTGGTGGAGCAGGGGCAGCTGGTCCGCGTGTCCGACGACGTGCTATTTGGTGGCGACATCTACCGCGACATGGTTGACCGTATCATCGCCCGCCTGCGCGCCAATGGCAGAATTACCGTGGCTGAGGTTCGCGACATGTTCGGCGCCAGCCGCAAATACGCTCTCGCCCTCATGGAGCACCTCGACGCCCGCAACGTCACCCGCCGCGTCGGCGACGAGCGCGTGCTACGCTAGACAACCTCCTCGCTAATTGGCTATCCCCCCCTTGTAAGAGACTAATTGGTTAGTACATCTAACTTTTTGCCCGTCACACCCCATTCGTCCAGGTCACGATCATCTATTTGGCTGGTGACACTGTCCTCACCGCGCGCTATGCTGGTGTTAACCTGCCCTGCCCCGCTCTATAGGCTCCGTCCGCTCTGCCTATTCTGTTCGTTCGGCTCCAATCCCAGGCCCCCAGGAGGCGCTATCGTCCAATGAGATCCGCCAAAGTCATGAATCAGTCTGCCGCCAATAGGGGCAACGGGGCTACCCCGTCGCCCAAACAGAAGACGCCCTTCTCCGTTGAGAAAGTGACCGAGGCCTTCGGCAACATCCCCGGCGCGGTGCGTCTGGTGTGGGACGCCAGCGCGTGGGCGACCCTGGTCATGGCCGCCATCACGGTTGTCACCGCGCTGCTGCCCGCCTCCCAGGCCTACGTTGGCAAGCTCATTGTCGACTCGGTGGTCAATTCCCTGAACGTGGGCACGTCGGCCGAGGCCGCCCTGCGCCTCGCGCTGCCCTTCCTGCTCCTTGAGTTCGGCCTGCTACTGCTGGGTACACTCCTGAGCCAGGCGCGCAACCTCGCCGAGCACATCCTGCATGCGCGCACCAACCTGCACATCAATACGCTGATTATCCGCAAGGCGCTCGCCCTCGACCTGAGCTACTTCGAGAACGCCGAATACTACGATAAGCTGCAGAACGCCCGCCGCGAGGCCGACTGGCGCAGTCTGCGCATCGTCCAGGGCCTGTTCACCCTCATCCAGAGCGTCATCACTATCCTTAGCTTTGCCTTCCTGCTGCTCCAGTTCAACCCGTGGCTGACTCTGCTGCTGTTCGGCGCGACCATCCCGGCCTTCATCGCCCAGTCGCGCTACTCGCGGCTGAACTTCCGCATCCTGACGTGGCGCGCACCGGAGGCGCGGCAGATGATGTACATCGAGCATCTGCTGACGGTCGATGAGTCGGCGAAGGAGGTCAAGCTCTTCGGCCTCGGCGAGCCGCTGCTCCGCAAGTACCAGGCGTTGCTGCAAAAGGCCATCAAGGAGGACCAGGACATCGCCGTGCGTCGCTCCGCCGCCTCGGTGGGCTGGGGCCTGATCGCCACGCTGACCTACTACGCCGCCTATGCCTGGATCATCTACCGCACCGCCGCCGGGGCCATCACCCTGGGCGATATGACCATGTACCTGTCCATCTTCCGCCAGAGCCAGCAGACCTTCCGGGGTATCCTGGATGGCATCAATGTCCTGTACGAGAACGGCCTGTTTGTCAGCAATCTGTTCGCTTTTCTTGACCTGGAACCGCAGATGCCAACCCACCTGCACCCCGCGCCCATGCCGGAGCGCATCCAGGGCGGTCTTGAGTTCCGCCACGTGTCCTTCCGCTACCCCGGCCGCCAGGACTGGGCGCTGCAGGACGTCAACCTGACCATCGCCCCCGGCGAGAAGCTGGCCCTGGTGGGGGCTAACGGCGCGG
>CAZJJF010000048.1:246-14946 GCA_964546245.1 uncultured Anaerolineales bacterium | reverse complement strand
GCGGTCGCCTTCTTGATTTCGCGGTCGGCCTCTTCGATTTCGGCGTTCACGTTGGCGACAACAGCAAGATTCAGAACGGCGCGCTGCTCTATCACCCGGCATTCCTGGAAGACGGCGTCTTCGTCGGTCCCCAGGCGTGTCTCACCAATGACCTCAACCCGCGCGCCATCAACCCGGACGGCTCGCAGAAGAGTGCGACCGACTGGGAGGCGCGGCGCACCCTGGTCCGCGAGGGCGCGTCCATCGGCGCGGGAGCCATTCTGGTTGCAGGCGTGACCATCGGTCGCTTTGCCATGATTGGGGCCGGCGCCGTCGTGACACGCGATGTGCCCGACCACGGCCTTGTTCTCGGCGTACCAGCGCGGCTGGTGGGCTATGCCTGCGCGTGTGGGGCGACGCTCCAACGCCAGGGCGATGACTACGTCTGCCCGCGCTGCGGTCGACGCTATGCTTTTGAGGCAGGGGGGATACACTGACATGGACCAACCCTACATTCCCATTGCCCGCCCGCTGATCGGCGAGGTCGAGAAGGCGGCGGTGCTGGCCGTCCTCGACTCTGGTCAGCTGGCCCAGGGCGCGAGGGTGCGCGAACTAGAGACGCGCTTTGCTGAGTACATCGGCGTCAGGCACGCCATCGCAACGTCCAACGGGACGACTGCGCTGCATGCTGCAATGGTCGCGTGCGGTATCGGCCCCGGCGATGAGGTGATCACGACACCTTTTACTTTCATTGCCTCGGCGAATGCCGCGCTGTTCGTAGGCGCGCGACCGGTGTTCGTGGATATCGACCCCGCCACGTTCAACCTGGACCCTTCCCAGGTCGAGGACCGCATCACGCCGCGCACCCGCGCCATCCTGCCCGTCCACCTCTACGGCCAGCCCGCCGATCTGGATGCGTTGACGGACATCTGCCGCCGCTACAACCTGTGGCTCATCGAGGACGCCTCGCAGGCCCACGGGGCTACGTGGCGTGGGCAGCGTGTCGGCTCCTTCGGCGTGGGCACGTTCTCTTTCTACCCGACGAAGAACATGACCACCGCCGAGGGCGGCATGATTACCACCGATGACGATGCAGTCGCAGCCGCGGCGCGGCTGTTCCGCGAGCACGGCGCGCCGCTACGCTACCAGCACGTGAGCCTGGGGCACAACTTCCGTATGACGGACGTCCACGCCGCTATCGGCCTGGCCCAGTTCGCCCAGCTCGAAGCCTGGACGGAGCGCCGTATTGCGAATGCGGCGGCCCTGTCGAATGGCATCACCCGCCTTGAGACGCCGCATGTCGTACCGGAAGCGCGGCACGTCTTCCACCAGTACACGGTGCGGGCGCCGGGCGACCGGGATGCCGTGAAGGAGCAACTGCACCAGCGCGGCATTGGCACGGGGATACACTATCCTGCTCCTGTCCACCATCAACCGCTGTATCAGAGTCTGGGCTATATCGACCAGCTGCCCCACGCCGAGCGCGCCGCGCAGGAAGTGTTGTGCCTGCCGGTGCACCCTGCTTTAAGTGCGGCAGACCTGGAGCGCATTATTTTCGAGGTGAACTGCCTTTAATGCCCATCGCCCCCTTGCCCCCCCCGGTTGACCTGTCCCTACTGATTCCCCTCGCCGATGAAGACGACACCTGGCGCGACATGGCCGCCCGTGCTGCGAGAGTAGCCGCTGGCCTCGGCCTCCGCTACGAAGTCATCGTCGCTGCGCCGTGTGGCGTTACCTACGCTCCCGCCGAGGCGGCGCCGGAGGTGCGCTGGGTGGAAGCGGACGCGCCTGGCTACGGCGCGGCCTTTCAGGCGGGGGTACGCGCAGCCCACGGCCAGTATATCATGACTCTCAATACGGACTATGCGGGTGAGCCGCTCTTCATCCGTGACTTGTGGGGCTGGCGGCATACCGCGGAGGTCGTCATAGCCTCGCGCTACGTGCCGGGCAGCCGCATCGACATGACGCCGCCCTATCGGGTGTTCAGCCGCGCCCTGAACGCGGGTTTCAGTCGCGGGCTGAGCCTCCACGTGCGCGATATGTCCAGCGCGTATCGACTATACCACGCGGGCGCGCTGCGCCGCGAAACCCTCGAAGCGCGTGACTACGACATCCTGCAAGAGGTATTGGTCAAGGCCTACGCCGACGGCTGGCGGGTGATGGAGATCCCCTTTCACTTCACCGCCGCGCCCCAGCACAGCGCGGGGGAGCGCGCGGCTCGCTTCGGCGCGGCCTATCTGCGCACCTTCGGCCGACTGTGGGGCGTGCGTAACTCCATCCTGACCGCCGATTACGACGACCGCGCCTATAACAGTATCATCCCCTTGCAGCGTTACTGGCAGCGACAGCGCTACCAGCACGTGGTTGAGTTGATGAGCGGTGAAGGGGTGGTACTCGACGTCGGCTGTGGGTCGAGCCGTATCATCGGCGCGCTGCCGCCCGGCAGCATCGGCCTGGATGTGCTGTTGCGCAAGGTTCGCTACTCTCGCAAGTTCGGACGGCCCCTCCTTCAGGGCACAGGCTTCCAACTGCCCTTCGCCGATGCGAGCTTTCCGTGCGTCGTGTGCTCGCAGGTGATCGAGCATGTGCCGATGGATTCGCCCATTCTCGACGAACTGTGTCGGGTGCTGAAGCCGGGTGGGCGACTCATCCTGGGTACGCCGGACTACGCGCAGTGGCAGTGGGTAGCGATGGAGAAGGCGTATGGGCTGGCCGCCCCCGGCGGCTATGCCGATGAGCACATCTCCCATTATACCCGCGACATGCTCATCGATCTGTTCAGGGCGCGCGGCTATCGCCTGGAAGACACCCGCTACATTCTACAGGGCGAACTGATTCTGGCGTTTCGCAAACCGTAACATTTGGCGCGCCTTCTCCTTTTGGCTAGAATTGCGGCGTTGCGGTGGCGATATTCGTCCCGCATCCTGTATGATTCCTATCGAACATTTCTCGCTATGGATGCGTTGTTATGATGTCGTGGTGTAGTAGGGGCGCGGTGTGGAGGAGGCGATGTGGATAACGTGATCGAAGGAGCGGCGACGACTCCCGCAGCAGAGGCTGCCCCGCGCCCGGCTGTGGCGCGTCAGGCTCTGCTAGGCGGCCTGGCCGTCGCTCTCTTTCTGGCGGCTATCCTCGCCTTTGGCGCGTATCTGCGCATGGTGGGCCGCAATTGGGACGAGTCCCAGAGCCTGCACCCTGACGAGCGTTTCCTGACCATGGTGACGTCGGCGGTGCGGCCGGCGAGCGGTGTACGCGACTACTTCGATACTGCCAGGTCGCCCCTCAATCCGTACAACAACAACTTCGGCTCCTTCGTCTACGGCACGCTGCCCCTGTTCGTCACGCGCTATACGGCCGAGGTGTTCAAAGACGCCACCTGGCTGCAAAGCATCCTGGGCGTCAAGGGGCCACTGACCGGCTACGGTGAGGTGAGTCAGCTCGGCCGCCTGCTGTCGAGCCTGTTCGACCTGGCCGCGCTGGTCGTCTTGTTTCTCATCGGCCGCCGCCTGTACGACACGCGGGTAGGCCTGTTGGCCGCCGCGCTTGGCGCGTTCACCGTCCTTAACATCCAGCAATCCCACTTCTACACCGCCGATACCTTCGCCAACTTCTTCGCTATCCTGACCTTCCTGTTCGCCGTGCGGGTCTTGCAGGGCGGTCGGTGGTACGACTACGCCTTGCTCGGCCTGAGCTTCGCCGCTGCTATCGGCAGCCGCATCAACCTGTTGACGCTATTGGGCGTGGTAGGGATAGCCGTCGGCGTGCGCCTGCTGGACGCCTGGCAGAACCGCCGCGCGCCCATCAACGGCGCGACCGCCAGTGTGGAGGCCAGCCCGCCGAGTAGCACAAGTGTCTTGCTGGGCGCGCTGCTGTTCCTGGTGGTGGCGCTGGTAGCATTTCGCCTGTTCATGCCTTACGCCTTCTTGACCCCCGATGGGGGACCCCTGAGTTGGGTCCGCTTCAATCCCCAGTGGCGGGAGGACATGGCTAACGCGCAACGCATGAATCGCGGTGACGTGGATGTGCCCTTCGGGCATCAATGGGCCGACCGCGCCCCACTGTGGTTTCCGCTGTACAACATGGTCTGGTTTGGCCTGGGCATTCCGCTAGGCATCGCGGCCTGGGTCGGCTGGGGCGTCGCCCTCGCGCAGACGCTCCTCGGCCTGCGTGGCGGCTTGAATGGTATCCTGGGCAATCCGCGCCTCCGCGCCCACATCCTGCCCGTGGCCTGGATTGCCATGACTTTCCTGTTCCACGGCAGTCAGTGGGTGAAGTCCATTCGCTACTTCTTGCAGATGTACCCGCTGATGGCTCTCATGGCGGCCTGGCTGCTTATTCTTCTGTGGGATTGGACCACGCGCCGCGCCGCCGACCGGGGGCGTACCTGGACGCTGGGGCGTGGTCTGACCGCGCTGTTCGCCGCCTTTGTCATTGGCGGGACGGTCTTGTATGCCGTGGCGTTCACAGGCATCTACCAGCGGCCGGTCACTCGCGTCGCGGCGTCGCGCTGGGTGTACGAGAATGTGCCGACAGGGGCGACCATTACCCTGGCTACGGCCAATGGCGAGCGTAAGGCGCAGGTCCCCATCCCTAACCGCTTCGTGTGGAACACGGACGGGGCGACCAACGTGACGCCCTTCAAGGCTCCCGCCGACGGCACGCTCAGCGCGGTGCAGTTGAACTTTCTGGCCGACGCGCGTCGCGACGCTGACGCCGAGACGATGGAGGTTATCGTCGCGCGCGACGCGGGCGGCCGCGATGTGGTAGCGCGGGGGCAGATGGCGGCCAACCTGGAGCGCGGCGGGCCGAAGGGGCAGGTCGTGCCAGTGACGCTGGACAACGGAGCCGGAACAGCGCTAGAGGCTGGCCGGGACTATTTCCTGGTGACACGCGCGCTGAGGGGCGCGCCCATCCAGTCCTTCAATGCTGCCCTGGCTAACGAGCACTGGGACGACGGTATCCCGCTGCGGGTGGATGGCAAGGACGGTTTCAGCATCTACCAGGGTGTTGAGATTACCAACTACGACGAGGACGAGCCGGCCAAGCTGGACAAGCTGGTCGACCGCATGGACCAGGCCGACTATATCTTCATGACGTCGGGTCGCCTGTACGAGTCCATCCCGCGCCTGCCCATGCGCTGGCCGATGACGACGCGCTATTACGAGCTGATGCTCAACAACCCGGAGGCGCTCGGCTATCGCCTCGCTACCGAGTTCACCAGCTACCCGCAGCTTGGTCCCTTCGTGTGGAACGACGACGGCTCCGAGGAGCAATTCCGCGTCTACGATCACCCCAAGGTGCTCATCTTCGAGAAGACGCCCGCCTTCAACAAGGCCGAGGCGAAGCGCATGTTGGGCGAGGGCATCGACTGGGGGGGCATCCAGCGGTTGTGGGACAAGGAAGCCACCAACGTCTACAACAACGCCCGCTGGCGCAAGATTCCTGTGCTGGGCGCGCTTATCGCCGACCGCATCGCCCCGTTGCCCAGTGTGACCCGCGCCCAGGCGCAAGCCCCGGTCGCCGTGGGCGAGACGACGCCTAAGACTGACCTGATGCTGCCCAAGGCCGACTGGGTTAATCAGCAGTTGAGCGGGACATGGTCGCGCCTGTTCAACCCCGATTCGGTGGTCAATCGCTCACCTGTGCTGGCGGTGGTGGTCTGGTTCCTGGCAATTCAACTGCTGGGTATTGCCGTCTTCCCCATCGCCTTTGGCGTGTTCCGCTTCCTGGGGGACCGGGGCTGGTTCAGTAGCAAGATTCTCGGCCTGCTCCTGGCAAGCTATGGGGCATGGCTGCTGGCGAGCGTACAGCGTGTCGCGCCCTTCGGGCCACTGATGGTGTGGGGCGTCGTCCTCGCGCTGGCCCTCGTTTCCGCGCTCTTCGCCTGGCGGCAGTGGCCGGGCCTGCGCAGCTTCTTTCGCGCGCGGGGCTGGGATGTGCTGGCCGGCGAGCTGGTGTTTCTGGCCCTGTTCCTGGGCTTCCTGGCCGTGCGCATGGGCAACCCGGACCTGTGGCACCCCTTCATGGGCGGCGAAAAGCCCATGGACTTCGCCTACCTCAACAGTGTCATTCGCACCCAGTTCTTCCCCTCGTATGACCCGTGGTTCGCGGGCGGCTACCTGAACTACTACTACTACGGCTTCGTCATGGTTGCGACCCTCATCCTCATGACCGGTGTCGTGCCGTCCGTGGCCTATAACCTGGCTGTGCCCCTGTTCTTCGCCCTGACCGGCCTGGGCGCGTTTGCTGTGGTCTACAATCTGGTGGACCGGGCGGGCGTGGCGCGGGCCGAGGGTGAGAACGGGGAGCGGCGCGGCATGACCCTCGCGCCGCTCTACGGCGCGCTGGGCGCGCTGTTCGTGGTGGTCGTCGGCAATCTAGGCGAGGTCAAGCTGCTGGCGGATGGCCTCGGCGGGGTCAGCCAGAGCAAGCTGCAGAGCAATATTCCCGGCCTGGCGACCGTCGCCAATGCCCTGAAAGGCATGGGGCGCGTGCTTGGCGGCGACGCCCAACTGGGGTTCCGCCAGGAGTGGTGGTACTGGAACGCCAGTCGCGCCATTCCCCACCCCCAGACTGAAACTGTGCCCATCACCGAGTTCCCCTATTTCACTTTCCTCTACGGTGACCTGCACGCTCACATGCTGGCCCTGCCGCTGACCCTGCTGGCCCTGGCCCTGGCGCTGAACGCTGCGCTGCGCTGGCGCGGCGAGTGGCGGCTGAACCTGGGTGGCGCGGGGTGGCCGACGGCGCTGGCGTCGTGGCTCATCTTTGGCCTCACCATCGGCGCGCTACGACCCGCCAATACCTGGGACTACCCGACGTATCTTGTGGTCGCGACGGGAGCCTTTGCCCTGGCCGCCTACCGCCACCACGGCCTGACGCTGCGCGGCCTGGGTGAGACGCTGTGGCGGGCGGCGCTGCTCTTCGCCCTCAGCAACCTGCTGTGGCTGCCCTACATCAGCAACTTCGCCACGGCCTTCACGGCCGTAGAACCCTGGACCGGCTCACGCACCGTGTGGTGGTCGTATCTCATCGTCCACGGCTTCTTCCTGTTCACCGTGGTGACGTTCCTGGTGTTCCAGGCGCGCGACTGGTATCTGGCGGAGCTTGCCAACGATCGTGGCCCGGCGGCGCGCCGCCTCATCCTCCAGGTGACGTTCATTCTCGCCGGAGCGATGGTCATCCTGGCCATGTTCAACTACGGCTCGTGGGTCATCGGCCTGCCCATTCTTGCCGTGGCGGCGCTGCTGCTCTTGCGGCGACCGGCGCCGGTGGAGGATCAGGCAGCCGCTGAGGCGGGCTGGCTGTCGGCGGGGCTGCGGCCCACGCCCTCAGCGGCCTTCATATGCTTGCTGGTGGCGGCAGCAGTAGGTCTGACCCTCGTGGTGGATGTGATCGTCCTCAAGGGCGACATCAGCCGTATGAACACTGTGTTCAAGTTCTACCTCCAGGTGTGGGTGATGCTTGGCGTGGCCGCCGCGGCCGGCCTGGCCTGGGTATGGGCGTCGCTACGACGGGTGAGTAGCATCACCCGCGTGGCGTGGGAGGCGGCCTTCGCGCTGCTGCTCTTCGGTGTCCTGCTCTATCCCATGTTTGCCACCTGGGGCCGCGTCAATGACCGCTTCGACCGCGCCGTGGGGCCGACCCTCGACGGCATGGCGTATATGAACTCCGCTACCTACAGCGACGCCCCCGACGGTCGGCCGGTTGCCAACTATTCCCTCAAGTGGGACCGCGACGCCATCGAGTGGTTGCAGCGCAACGTGCCGGGGACGCCCGTCATTCTGGAAGCGCACACGCCGGAATATCGCTGGGGGTCGCGAGTATCCATCTATACCGGCTTTCCGACGGTCGTCGGCTGGAGCAACCACCAGCGGCAGCAGCGTTCGGCGCTGACGACGCCGGTGGTCGATTCGCGCGGCAGCGATGTTCGGCAGATGTTCGAGACGCCGGACGTGAACCGCGCTCTGGACCTGATGCGCCGCTATGACGTCGGCTATGTCTACATTGGCCCAACGGAGAAGGCCTACTATCGCCCCGAGGGCATCGCCAAGTTTGAGCGCATGGCGCAGCAGGGCCAGTTGGAGAGAGTGTACAGCAACGGCGAGGTGACGATCTATCGCGTGGTAGGAGGCACGCCGAGCTGATGCTCTACACCCTGGTGTGGTACCTGACCGTCCAACTCTTCGCGCTGGCCGCGCTGCCGCTGACCCTGCGGCTGTTCCGCTATCTGCCGGATCGCGGCTATGCCTTCGCGCGGCCGCTGGGCATCCTGCTGGTGTCTCTCGCCCTGTGGTATGGCGCGTCCTTCGACATCCTGAGCAACCAGCGCGTGACCATCGTCGCGTTGCTAGTTACCCTGGGCGGCGTCAGCTTTGCTGTGTGGCGGCGCGAGCCGATGGCTGACTTCCTGCGCGCCAACCGCCGCGTAGTTGTCACCACGGAGATTCTTTTCGCGGGCGCGCTGGCCCTGTGGGCGCTGCTGCGCGCCTACAGCCCGGACATCGCGACGGCGGGCGGCGAAAAGTTTATGGAGTACGCCTTTATCAACTCCATCCTGCGCGCCGAGAACTTCCCGCCGCCGGACCCGTGGCTGTCGGGCTTCGCCATCTCGTACTACTATCTCGGCTACGTGATGGCGGCCATGCTCATCAAACTGTCGGGCGTGCCCGCCGCCAGCGCGTTCAATCTGCTGCACGCGCTCCTGTTCGCCCTGACGGTGACGGGCGCGTTCAGCGTGGTATACAACCTGGCGACGCGCCGTCGCGACAGGCTCACGGATGCGCCCATCGGCTCCATCGGCTTCGGCTTGCTTGGCGCGCTGTTCGTGGCCGTGCTGGGCAACCTGATGGGCGTGCTGGAAGCGCTGCATGCGGGTGGTGTGGGGGCGCCCGGCTTCTGGGCCTGGCTCGACATCAAGAATCTCAATGGCCCGGCCGTCGCGAGCGGCTGGATACCGGATCGCTTCATCTGGTGGTGGCAGGCATCGCGAGTCATCAACGATGGCGTCATTGAGATTATCGACGAGTTCCCCGGCTTCAGCTTCCTGTTGGGTGACAACCATCCCCACGTGCTGGCGCTGCCCTTCGTTCTGCTGTGCGTCGGTATGGCGGTTAATACCCTGCGGCGACCGCCCGGCCAGCCCGTGTGGGCGCCGTCCGACTGGCGCTTCTGGGGCGAGCGTCTCGCGCCGGCCGTCTTGCTCGGCGCGCTGGGGTTTCTGAACTCGTGGGACTTCCCGACGTATTGCCTCGTGTACATCACCGCCTACGCCATCCAGTCGTGGCTGACCCAGAGGCGGCGAGGGTTGAACTGGCTGGCTGACGTGGTCACGACCGGCCTGCTGGTGGCGGGGTTAGGGCTGCTGCTGTATCTGCCCTTCTGGGTGGGTCTCCAGTCCCAGGCGCGGGGTATCGACTTCCAGGGGCCGGTCAAGACACGCCTCCCACAATATCTGGTGATGTTTGGCCCCTTTGTCATCATCGCGGCCGTATTCCTGGGGACGCAGGTGGCGCGCTGGGTCGGCGTGCGCCGCGCGGGTGGCAGTCTGTTGCCAGCGCTCTACGTCGGCATCGTGACGCTTCCGTCGCTGCTGGTCATGCTGCTCCGAGGCTGGTGGACGGCGGGTTTTCTGACCGTGCTCATCGGCCTGGCCGTGGCTTCGCTCCTCGTCATCGCCGCGAACGCGCCGCGCCCCGATCTACCCGCTCGCGCCGCCCGCGACGAGGGCGAGACCGCGCCCACGCGCCAGCCAGCGACGGCGGCCGCGCTGCGGCTCCAGAATCCGACGTTGCACACCGTGTTCGTGCTGTTCCTATTGGCGCTGGCTTTCACCCTGACGCTGCTGACGGAGTTCGTCTTCATCAAGGACAACTTCGGCAGCCGCATGAACACCATCTTCAAGTTCTACTTCCAGGCGTGGATTCTGCTGGCCCTTGCGTCGGCCTACGCGTCCTGGTGGCTCCTGGCGCGGCAGCGAGCGACGGGGGCGGCGCGCATCGCCCAACTGGGCTTCGCGGTTGTCCTGGCAGTGATCGTTGGGTTGGGTATGGTTTACCCCATCCTGGGCAATCTGTCGCGGGCGGGCGACTTCGCTGGCTCGCCGACCCTCGACGGTACGGCGTGGGTGGCGCAGCAGCGCCCCGACGACTTCGCGGCCATCCAGTGGCTGCAAGCTAACGTGGCGGGGCAGCCGACCATCCTGGAAGCGCCCGGCGACAAGGGCAAGTCCTACGGCTACGAGGGGCGGGTATCGGCCTTCACCGGCCTGCCAACCATCCTCGGCTGGGGCGGCCACGAGTCCCAGTGGCGCGGCAACTACGACGAGGCGGGGCGACGCGAGCCGATCATTGACCAGATCTTCCGTACCACGGATGCGCGCCAGGCGCAGCAATTGCTGAATCAGTTCGGCGTCGAGTACGTGGTCTACGGCTCGACAGAGCGCGAGCGCTATGGGCCGCCGCGCAGCCCCCAGGTAACGAAGTTCGAGCGTTTCATGGATCCCGTTTTCCGCGCCGGGGACACGGTGATCTATCGGATGCGGTGAGAGGCACGTCATGGTGACTGAGACAATGGAGCGAAAAACGCCAGTGGTGACCGAGGTCGCGGCCCAGCCTGCGGCGGCCGCGCTGCCCTGGCTCACCGTGGAAAAGGCGCTCTACGCGGGCATGTTCATCATTGCCCTCTCGCTGCGGCTATTGCGGCTGGGCGAGGCGCCCCTCGATAGCCACGAGGCGGCGCAGGCTCTGGCCGCCTACCGGCTGGCGACGGGCGCGGGCCTGCCGGCCGAGTTCTACAGCCCGCTGCTCTTCACCTTCAACTTCATCACCTCGGCTCTCATTGGCAGCGGAGATGCGCTGACCCGGCTACTGCCTGTCCTGGCCGGGTCGGCGATGGTCATCACACCCTACTGGCTGCGACGCTGGCTCGGCCGGCCGGGTGCGCTGGCGACGGCCGCGCTCTTTGTGGCCGACCCGGCCTACCTCTTCTTCTCGCGGCAGCTGGACGAGGCAATTGTGACGGCGGCGGCGACGCTGGCCCTGCTCACTATCAGCCTGCGCTTCTTGCTCACGCCGATCCCACGCCGCCTGATGTGGCTGGCCGTCTGGCTGGCCGTGGCCCTGGTGAGCGGGCCGGGCGCGTGGCTGTTCAGCCTGGTGGCCCTGGCATTCGTCGCCCTGGTAGTATTCTCAGGCCGCGACAGCGTCACGCGGGAAGAGATGCTGGCCGCCGGTCGCGCTATTCGCGACGACCGTCGGTCGACGCTGACGGCGCTACTCATCGGCGCGGGTGTGTTCCTGGCGCTATCAACGGCAGTCTTCTTCAATCCTACCGGCATTCAAGCCGTCCTGGACAACGCCGCCTCCTGGTTCCGCGCCACGGCGGATAGTCTGGGCTGGGGGCACTACCCGGCGGTGGCGCTGGTGTACGGGACGCTGGTGGTGGCGCTGGCCTTCATCGGTGGGGTGTGGTTCCTGCGGCAGCGGAACCTGTTCGTGCTGTTCCTGCTCATCTGGTTTGGCGTGCAAGTCGTGGTCATGGAACTGGCGTCTGCGCGGCTCGCGCCTGGCATTGTGACCGTCATGTTGCCCCTGATTCTCATCGCGGGTATGGCCCTGGGTAGCTTTCTGGATGTCGTGCGGCGTGAGGGGCGCTGGGCGGCCGAGGGGCTGTATCTGCTGGTATCCATACCCTTCCTGGTGGGGCCGGCATTGCAGATTGCCAGCTACGTGAGCCTGCCTACCACGCAGCCCGATCAGACGTGGCGGCTGGTACTCATTGTTGGCCTGTTCGCCGTGTTCATTGGTTTCATCACGTGGGCGTTTGGCGCGTGGCAGGGGCGGGGCGCGGCCCTACGTGGCCTGGGCCTGCTGGGTCTGATTCTTCTGGGGCTGTGGTGGGTGCGGACGACCGCCCTCGTCAACTATCCGACGACGCTGATGCCCCAGGAGTTCATTGGTGGCCCGCGCAGTAGCGAGGACGTGCCGCGTGTAGCCAACGACGTGCTGGCGTTGGCGCTGGACCGCTTTGGGGCGCGCCAGAGTCAGCCCATCGCCCTGGACCACCGCCTGTCGCCACTGTTCGAGTGGTATCTGCGCTGGTCAGCGCAGCTTGAGTTGCGCAACAATGTCATTGGCTCGACCGCGCCCCAACTGCTGACCTACGTGCCCGTCGAGGGGCAGCCACCGGCCGCGCCGGCCGGCTACGCGGGCCAGGCGGGCCGCTTCCGCACCGAGTGGACCCCGGCCGGCCTCGACGGGCGCGGCTGGCTGCGCTGGCTTATTTTCCGCGAGGTTCCTGGCAAGCCGCCGACTATCGAGCGCTTTGTATGGTTCTCGCGCCCGCTACGCGAGACGGCGGCGACGCCGTAGGGGCAGATTCCCGTGCCTGCCCTCTAGATGAGGGGACTATCTTAACTCCTGGATGCAGCAGCATGGCTGCTACCCGCGAGGCAGAGAGTATCATTAGTTAGTTGGACCGAGACAGAGGAGTGATTCGCTATGCAGCAAAGCATGCCCCGCGAGGGCCGCACGACCCCCCCACCGCCCTCGGTGAGCCTCGATACGCCCCTGCAAAGCCTGATGAGCATCAACTGGGAGACGATCAGTTGGGTCGCGCTGTTCGCCCTGGCCGTCATCACGCGCTTGTGGGATCTCGGCGGGCGGGCCATGAGCCACGACGAGAGTCTGCACACCCTGTACTCGTGGCAGCTCTACATGGGCAAGGGCTACGAACACAACCCCATGATGCACGGGCCGTTCCGCTTCCATCTGAACGCCCTCTTCTATTTCCTGTTCGGCGTCAATGACTTCACGGCGCGCCTTCCAGCGGCCGTCTTCGGCATCCTGACGGTCATTCTCATCCCGCTACTGTTGCGGCGCTACCTGGGGCGCGCCGGTGCGCTGCTGACGGGGCTAATGCTGCTCATCTCGCCGGTCATTCTGTATCACAACCGCTATATCCGCGACGAGACCTTCGTTATCTTCTTCGCGCTGCTGATGATTGTCGGCCTGTTCTACTGGCTGGACGACGGGCGGCCCCGCTGGCTGTACATGACGACGGCGGCGATGGCCTTGATGTTCACGACGATGGAATCGTCCTACATCCAGGACGCCATCTTCGGCGTGTTCGCCGTGCTGGCCCTCGGCTGGGCCGTCTTCGTCCGCCGCCAGCGCGACACGGACGGCTTGCTGCTCCAGCGGCTGCGGATTCATCCGCTCATGGGGTGGGTGGTGACGTTGGGAACCCTGGTCATCCCTTTGGCTACGGCGTTTGTCGTCAAGCTAACCGGCGCCAACCCAGAGGATTACTCGGCGGCAGGCCTGACGCGCTCCTTCATCGTCTACGCCGTGTTGGCCCTCATCGGTGCGGCCATCGGCCTGTGGTGGAATGGCCGTCGCTGGCTGGTCATGGCGGCCATCTTCTACAGCATCACCATTCTGCTCTTCACCACGTTCTTTACCAACCGCAATGGTATCGCCACCGGCTTCCTCGGCTCTCTCGGCTACTGGCTGGCCCAGCACGGCGTCGAGCGCGGCGGTCAGCCGGAGTACTACTACGCCTTCCTTGCCCCCATCTACGAGTTCCTGCCGCTGTGGTTCAGTCTGGCGGCCATCGTCTACTACGTGTGGCAGCCGCGCATCATGGCCTCGCGCGGCGGGTCCGACCTGTCGCGCGCCCTGTTCGTGCCGTTCCTTATCTGGTGGTCGGTGCTGTCCTTCATCGGCTTCAGCTTTGCCGGTGAGCGCATGCCGTGGCTGCTGTACTACATCGCCACGCCCCTCGTCTTCCTGGCGGGCCGTTTCGTCGGGGATGTGCTCGAGCGTCAGGACTGGCGCGCGATTGGCCGTAGCGGCGGCTGGTTGTTTGCAGGCTTGCTGATTCCCACCCTCATCGTGTTCGTTATCTGGGTGTTCCTGCGCCCGTTCCAAGGCATGGGCCTGGGCGATCTGCGAACCACCATCCTCTGGCTCGGCGCGCTGACGGTCTTCGCTGCCTTGATCTGGGGTCTCTACAGCGTGGGGCGACGCCTGGGTAGGCACAATGCGCTGGCTGTCACCTTCGCCACCTTGTTTGGCATCATGGTCGTGCTGACGATTCGCACGTCCTTTAATGCCAACTACATCAACGACGAGCTGGCGACAGAGTTCATTGTCTACGCCCACGCGACGCCCGACGTGAAGATGGTCGCCAATGAGTTGGACGAACTGTCGATGGCGATTGGCGGCCCCAAAGAGATGAAGATTGTCTACGACAATCTGGTGCCGTGGCCCTTCGAGTGGTATCTGCGCGACTATCCCAACAAGCAATTCGTCGGCGAGAACCCGCCCGGTCCCATCGACGCACCCGTGGTGCTCATCGGTGGGGCGAACGACACCAAGTTCAAGCCGTATCTACGCAACGACTATGTGCGTCGCGAGTACAATATGATCTGGTGGCCGAGCGAGGAGTACAAGAACCAGACACCGGCCAGCCTCCTCAACATCCTGCGCGACCCGGCCGAGCGGCAGAAGTGGTTCGATATTCTGATGTGGCGCAAGTACCCGCGCCCGCTGAGCGACTGGTACAACCACAACAAGTTCGTCCTCTATGTGCGCAAGGATGTCGTCAACAAGATTTGGGCGCTGGGCGCGGCCGACGCCAGCCTGGCCGCGGCCGAGTCGGCGCCAAGCCAACTGGACAAGGTGCGCCGCGACGTGACGGCGGCCCAGGTCATCGGCG
>CAZJJF010000048.1:0-236 GCA_964546245.1 uncultured Anaerolineales bacterium | reverse complement strand
TGAACCAGCCGAGGGGTGTGGACCTGGACGACAAGGGCAACCTGTACGTCGTCGACTCGGCCAACAACCGCGTCGTGAAGTACGGCCCTCAGGGCGGCCAGCCTCTCAAGACCTGGGGCGCGCCCGGCTCCGGGCAGGGCCAGTTCAAGGACGGGCCCTGGGGCATCGCCGTTGATCCCAAGCGCGGCTTCGTCTATGTCGCCGATACCTGGAACGGGCGCATCCAGAAGTTCGAC
>CAZJJF010000047.1:3725-15024 GCA_964546245.1 uncultured Anaerolineales bacterium | reverse complement strand
TCGTTCACGTCCACGTCGAAACGGAGGTGAGGAGCCACGAAACGCCGAAAGAGAACCAGGCCGATGAGGGATGGGATGACCACGATGGCTACTATCAGGAGGCACAATAGCCAGGGGTCAAGGCTGTAGGTGAAATCTGGCATGAAAGAGGTGGCTCCGTGGGCGAGGTGGCAGCGGGCGGCGGCGGTCAGGCTTCGGGCACGGACGCGAGTCGCGCCTCGAAGCGCTCGATGACCTCGTCAGGGCGCAGGCTAAACTTGTGCAGGGCGGCAACGGGGCACAACAGATTGAAGTCGAGAATCTTGCTATTAATGGCCCGGGCGCGCGCCCGATAGCGATCGGCTGCCGCTACGCGCGCATCGAGAATCAGCTGGCGGCGTTGCCCGCGCTGGGGCGCCGGCGACTGGTCCAACTCGGCGACGGCCTGATTGTGCCAGGCGATGTGGCGTTCAAGTGCAGCATCGGCCTCCGCCTGCATCTGGCGAATCTCCTTGTCGCGGTCGATCCAGTCGGGAACATAGCCCGCGTTGGCCATCGCGTTGTAGGCCATCTCCCAATCGCCGGCGTAGGGGTTGCCGCGCAGGTCGAGGGGCTTGCCCTTACCCCGCAGGTTGTCGAAGTCACCGCGTTCCTGGGCCTCGCGGATACGCCCGTCGATGCCGTCCTGCCACTTCTTCTCGCGACTCGGCGGCTCCTCATGGGCCGGGCGATACTTCGGATGAATGGGATTGTACTTGTCGTCAGGCACGATGAACTCCAAACTCATGGGTAGCCATAAGGTCTACAGCCAGGTGTCGGCGGCAACAATAGCCTCTTGCAATAAGTCCGATACCCCCAGGTCAGCGGCCCAGCGGCGCAGGTAGGCACGGTCCAGCCGCTCGTGCTGGTCGTGCAGCATGCTGAGCACGTCCCGCCACTGCCGCTCCGAGATCTCGCCGCCGAGCAGATACCACTCTAGCTTCACCAGAATCATGTCCTCAGCGCTGGCGACGTAGGCCGACTGCTCCGGATCGTCCACGAGCACGAGGGGCACGCGCCGCGCCAGTTCACTCTGGTCGAAAGGGCGCGGTTTGGCGACGAAGATGTCCACCTTGAACATGGTGGTCTGGTGGATGAGGTTGAAATGGCTATGGGTCGCCACCGCTTCGGCCATCGTCAGCGGGTCGATGTAGAAGTCGGCGGCCAGGCGCTCGGCCAGGGGAGCAAGGTGCTCCGTGCGCAGGTCGGCCATCAGATCGGCGTCGAGGGTAGCTCGCTGCAAGCCATACAGGGCGCTGGCGAGGGAACCGCCCAGGACATAGGGCACGCCCAGCGCCTCCAGCGCCTGGACGACCTGGAGCGTCACCCGAATCGGGGAGGGGAGCATGGTGGCCTCGATGGAAGACGCGCGAGCGTACGACAGGACGTGAAGCGTTGCGTTGAGATGCTCGACGGCGGCCAACTTCCGCGACGGGGGCGCGTCGCGTCGCCACGCCGTCTGAAGGGCGGCAGCCCAGGGCAGTGTGTCGCGGTTCAGGTCTCGCCAGGTCGGTCGGCGTGGTGGGTCCATAACGAAATTGTAAGGTGACAGCCCGCCCTGTCAATGTTGGGCCGTAGTCGCCGCCTGGTAGTCGGCGGGGCCGAGCAGGGCATACAGCATACGGTGGATGGGCGTGGGCACGCCGGCCGCCTCGCCGAGGCTCACGACCGTCCCGCTGAAGTCCTCGTTCTCCAGCCGCCGCCCATGCTCGAAGTCGGCCGCCATGGACGAGCGCATGGTGGGCGCGATACCCGCCACCCCGGCGATGACCCCCTCGGCGGCGGCGCGCGGTAGGCGCACGCCCCGCGCGCGGGCCACTGCCTCGATCTCGCGCACGGCATCCTGGTAGAGCTGCCAGGTCGGCGCGCAGTCGCGGATCGCGCCCAGGGGCTGCCCCGTCAACGCCGTCAGCGGGCCATGGACGGCGATGAACATGAACTTGAGCCACAGGTCGCGCTCGATGTCGTCGGATACGTCGGCGTCAACCCCGGCCGCCCGAAAGGCGGCGGCGACCATGTCGGCGCGCGGCGATGGAGGTCCGTCTCGCTCGCCCACCGTCACGCTGGCAAAGGTGCCAGCGTGACGCACCTCGCCGGGGGCGACCAACTGCGCCGAGATGGCCGTCAGGCCGCCGAGAACGCGCTCGCGGCCCACGGCGGCGGCCAGGTGATCCGCTGCGTCGAGGCCGTTCTGTAGCGAGATGATGACCGTGGTAGGGCCGACCAGGGGGGACAACAGGGCCAGGGCGTTGGCCGTGCCATAGGTCTTGACGCAGAACAGGATGAGATCGACCGGGCCGACCTGGCTCGTGTCGTCGGTGGCCCGAACCTGGGGTAGGCTTACGTCGCCCAACGGGCTGGTCACGCGCAGGCCCCTCTCGCGCAACGCTTGCAGGTTCGCGCCACGGGCGACGAACACCACGTCCTCGCCCGCCGCGGCCAGCCGCGCGCCGTAGTAGCCGCCGATGCCGCCCGCGCCGATGATGGCGATATGCATATCGTTCTCCATATCGTTACACCCCCCGCACCACGCTGGGGAACATCTTGCGCGGGTTGCACAGCTGGTCGGGATCGAAGGCGCGCTTGATGCGAGCCATCGCTTCGAGCGTCTCGGTGTCGAAGAGGAGGGCCATATCCTCACGCTTCTCGATGCCAACGCCGTGCTCACCGGTGATGGTGCCACCAGCGGCGATGCACACCTTCTGCATTTCGATGGAGGCCTTGAACACGCGCTCGGTTTCCTCGGCGTCGCGAGCGTCGAACAGGATGTTGGGATGCAGGTTGCCATCGCCCGCGTGGAACATACTGGCCAGGGTCAGGCCGTAGCGGTCGGCGATGGCGTAGACCGCCTCGAGGACGTCGGGTAACCTGGTGCGCGGAACCGTGCCATCGGCAATGTAGCAGTTGGGACGCAGCTTCGCCATGGCGCCGAAGGCATTGCGGCGAGCCACCCACAGCCGCTCACGCTCAGCCTCGGAGCGCGCCACCTGGACGTCGCTGGCCCCGCTGGCCCAGCAGATGGCGACGATCTCCTCGGCCTGGCGGTCCATGCCCTGGGGCGGGCCTTGTAACTCGATGAGGAGCAAGGCATCCACGTCCAGCGGCAGGCCGATCTTGATGGCATCCTCGGTGATTCGGATGGCCGAGCGATCCATCATCTCCAGGGCGGCGGGAATGATGCCACGAGCGATGATGTCCGAGACGGCCTGCGCGCCGTCGCGCAATCTGGGAAAGACGGCGGTCATGGTCTTGTGGGCCTCAGGCAGAGGCGACAGGCGCACCATGATTCTGGTGACCAGGCCGAGGGTTCCCTCCGCGCCGACGAACAGCCCTACCAGGTCGTAGCCAGGGGCGTCAGGGGCCTTGCCTCCCAGGGTGACGACTTTGCCGCTGGGCAGCACTACCTCCAGGCCAACGATGTGGTTGGTAGTGACGCCGTACTTGAGGCAGAAGGGGCCGCCCGCGTTGTTAGCGACGTTGCCGCCGAGTGTCGAAACTTTCTGCGAGGCCGGATCGGGCGCATAGGTCAGGCCGAGGGGGGTCAGGACGTTCTTGAGTTGCAGGTTGACGACGCCCGGCTCAACCAGGGCGCGGCGATTGGGCGCGTCGATCTCAAGAATACGGTTCATCTTGGAAAAAGCGACAACGATGCCGCCATCGGGGGGGACCGAGCCACCCGCCAGACCCGTGCCGGCGCCGCGCGCGACGTAGGGCACACCGCTACGGCGGCTCAGCTCGACCAGCCGGACGAGCTGCTCAGTAGCGGTGGGAAAGACGACGACGGCCGGCTGGCCGCGAAAGATCGTGGCGTCGTACTCATACGCCAACAGGTCAACGGGGCGATGCAGAACATCGGCTGCGCCGAAGATCGCCTCAAGCTCGTGAATTAGCTCTGAGCGCGTCATACTTCCTCCTCCGGCGCGTCCACTATTCGCTCTAGCTGAATGATTTGGCTGCTCTCCAGGATGCGCTCCAGGAAGATGTCGCTGTTAGTTGTAGCCGCGCCTCGAGCATAGGAACCGAATAGCGAGGCGTGGCTGACTTCGTGCCGTTCCAGAATAGGCACGATGATGCGCAGGATGTCTTGAGATGGCATGCGGTTACTCCCCTCGTGTCGCCACGATGCGCAGGCGGCGATAGTCGGCTACCCACGCATCGCCCTGGTACAAACGCGGGCGCAGGTCGCGCTCCACCTGGGTCACGACCCGCTCGCGCTGGGTCGCGGCCAGGGGCGCGAGGAATGCGCCCGCGAACATGTTCAGCCAGTGGCGCATGCCATCGGCCCCGCCTTCGAGGCGCGTCGGACGGTCGAAGAGGTAGGCGAAATCGACCGCCAGGCCCTGACGCTCCAACAAGGTTGCGTACTCACCAACGCTGGGGAAGTACCACGGATTCAACTCCTCTGGCGCTGCATAGCCGACAGCGCGCAGGGCGGGGTAGAGGGCGTCCAGGATAGCCTGGATGTTGCCGTGCCCGCCCATCTCGGCCACGAGTCGCCCACCGGGTCGCAGGGCCGCCGCGATGTGGGCCACGACGCGCCCAGGTGGGCGCATCCAGTGGAGCGCGGCGTTGGAGAAGACGGCGTCGAAGGGCGTGTCGGCCACAAAGTCGGCGGCATCCGCGACCTCGAAGCGCAGGTCAGGGTAGGCGCGCCGCGCGGCGTCAATCATGTCAGGTGCGCTGTCGATACCGGCCACCTGCGCGCCCACCTGCGCGATTTGGTGGGTCAGGTGGCCCGTGCCACAGCCCAGGTCCAGGATGCGCTCGCCTGGCTGCGGGGCCAGCATCTCTAGCGCGCCGATGCCGTGCTTCCAGACGAAACTATAGCCCGCGTCGTAGGTCGCCGCATGCCACTCGCTCATGGCCTACCCCAGGTCTGATTGGTCGCGCAGCTCGACTACGGGTCGCGCCACGGCGTGCAATTCCAGGATGATCATCTCGTTGCGCCCGACGCGCAGCAGTGGCGCCGGAATGTAGAGGGTCTGCTGCGGGCCGCGACGCCAGTAGCGGCCGAGATTGAAGCCGTTGAGCCAGACGACGCCCTTGCTCCAGTCGGGCAGGGCCAGATAGGTGTCGGCCGTCTCGTCAACGTCGAAGCCGCCGCGAAAGAAGCGCGGTCCCGCGGCGGCCAGGTGGCCGAAGCGTAAGCGACTCAGGTCGTCGAGGGGCAGTGGGTAGATGTCCCAGTTGGCAAGGTATTGCCCGCCCAGGAGCACACCCTCGGTGATGCCCTTGCGATCGAGCAGATCAGGGCCGAAGTTGACGCGCCCCATGTTCTCGACCAGCAGGTCGAGAGCCACCCCGCCGGGGGGCGCGCCGAGGTTGACACCCCGCTTCGGGAACTCGCGCTCCAACACGCCGACCTCGACCCCATCGGCAAACACCTGCACCCGGTCGCGCACGTCACGCACAGTCAGCGGCGCGGTCGGGCGCGGCCCGCTGACCCGCGTGCGGTACAGGATGAAGCCGTAAGCCTGGTCGAGAGCCTCCATCCCCTCAGGGAAGGGGCGATGGTGACGCTCACCCAGATCGTCCAGGGCGTCGAACAGGGCTACCGACCCGGTCATGGTGACCGGCCCGTATGCCCGCTTTGGGGACGGGGGCGGGAGGGGCATGTCGGGCAGCGGGGCGTGACGGCCGATGACCTCGCGCAGGGCGAAGTAGCGCGGCGTCGGGTCGCCCGCCTCGTCCAGCGGCGCTGCGTAGTCGTAGCTGGTGACTGTGGCGCGGTACACGCCGCCATCGACGTTCGCGCCGTTCATAAAGCCGAAGTTGGTCCCACCGTGGGCCATGTACAGGTTGACCGACGCGCCGGCGCTGAGGATGTCCTCCAGGGTGCGCGCCGCCGCGTTGCCCGCGCCGGCGTCGATGGGTTGGTCATGGTGGGTCTCGCCCCAGTGGTCGAACCACCCCAGCCAGAACTCCGTCACCATCAGTGGCCCCTCAGGCTGATACTGGCGCAGCTGGGTTAGGGCGGCCGGCGCATTTGCGCCAAAATTGACGGTCTTGAAGACGCCCGGTGCGCTGCCGCCTTGCAGCATGGCATCGGTGGGGCCGTCGGAGGTGAACAGGAGCGTATCGACGCCCCGCGCGCGCAGGCCGTCGGCAAGGTACGTGAGATAGGCCGTGTCCGTGCTATAGCTGCCATACTCGTTCTCGACCTGCACGGCGATGATTGGCCCGCCGCGACTGGCCTGCAACGGAACCAGGCGCGGCAGCAGGGCATCGAAGTAGCGGTCAACAGCATCCAGGTAGGGGCGATAGGAGTAGCGGAGCCGCATGGCGGGGTCTTTGAGCAGCCAGGCGGGCAGGCCGCCCAATTCCCACTCCGTACAGATGTAGGGGCCGGGGCGGACGATGACTTTCAAGCCCTCGGCGGCGGCCAGCTCGACGAAGCGCACGATATCCAGGCCACCGTCGAAGTGAAACTCGCCAGGACGCGGTTCATGCCGGTTCCAGGCGACATAGGTCTCCACGGTATTGAGGCCCAGGGCGCGCAGCTTGCGCAGACGGTCGGGCCAGTAGTCGGGCATGACACGGAAGTAGTGCAGCGCGCCGGACAGAATACGGAACGGCGCGCCGTCGAGATGAAACTGGTCGCCAGAGATGGTGAGCATGGTGGACGCCTTTCGATGGTCGGACGCGGCAATTGTGCCACCACGCCCCGCCGATGACAAACGGCGCGGGCGGGCGGGCCTGGCGGCTGGCGCCGAGCTACAGGGCAACATGTATCGAGCGCCACGCGGCTAGACCAGCGCTGGGCGAGGTGCTATCATTCGGTCACGCGCTTCAACCGCAGGATGGAGGATGACGGCATGCAATACAACCGCATGGGGCGAACCGGCCTCAAGGTGAGCGAGATATGCCTGGGCACAATGACCTTCGGCAACCAGGCCGATCCGGCGACCTCCTTCGCCATCATGGACACAGCGGTCGAGGCGGGAGTCAACTTCTTCGATACCGCCGACGCCTACCCCCTCGGCTCGGACCTGGCTGACAAGGGGCGCACCGAGGCGATTGTCGGCGAGTGGCTCAAGGGTCGCCGCGATGACATCGTATTGGCGACGAAGGTTTACGGCGTCATGGGCGAGCGGCCCAATGACCGGGGCTTATCACGCAAGCATATCATGGAGGCGTGCGAGGCATCGCTGCGGCGACTGCAAACTGACTTCATCGACCTCTACCAGTGCCACTTCCCCGACGCCGAGACACCCATCGACGAGACGCTGCGCGCCCTGGATGACCTGGTTCGCCAGGGCAAGGTACGCTACATCGGCGCGTCGAACTTTGCCGCCTGGGAGGTCTGCAAAGCGCTGTGGGTGAGCGACCGGCTCAACCTGGCGCGCTTCGACTGCCTCCAGCCGCGCTACAATATTCTCTTTCGCGCTATCGAAGATGAAGCGCTGCCCCTGGCCCGCGACCAGGGCCTGGGCGTCATTGCCTATAACCCGCTGGCGGGTGGCTTTCTGACGGGGCGCTATGTTCCCGGCCAATCGCCCGTGGACGGAACGCGCTTCATGCTCGGTGGTGGGGCGGGGGAACGCTACCGTCAGCGGTACTGGCATGATGCGCAGTTTGAGGCGGTAGAAGCCCTCAAAGCGTACTTCAGCGCGCGCGACCGCTCGCTGACCCACGTCGCCCTCGCCTGGGTCTTGCAGCAGCCGGGCATCACGTCGGCCATCGTGGGGGCCAGTCGGCCCGAGCAGCTGGCGGACAGCCTCAAGGCGGTCGGCCAGACGCTGGACGCGGAGGAGACCGCTTTCGCCAATTCCATCTGGTATCGCCTGCCGCGCTCAGACAACCCGGAAGTCGCGCGGCGGTAGAGCGCGGAGTAGACAGGATTGGACAGGACTGAAGGGCCAGAGCGCTTGAGCTCGCCGGAGTCGCCGCTGCGACGGCCTGGGCCGCTCGTTGTGGTCGGCGCGGTGGTCATCGGACTGCTGATCATCGGCGGGTTGTATCTGGCAGCGGGAAGCGGCGTGGAATGGACGGCTGACCGCCAGCGCCCCGCCGCCCCCGACTTTACGGCCCAGACACTGGACGGCGCGACTGTGCGCCTCGGTGACCTGCGCGGGCGGCCCGTCGTGCTCAACTTTTGGGCGTCGTGGTGCGGGCCGTGTCGTGTCGAGGCGCGCGACCTGGAAGCCACGTGGCAGGCTTATCGCGACCAGGGTGTCGTCTTTCTGGGGGTCAACACCTCGGACAGCGACAGCGGGGCGCGGCAGTATATCGAGGAGTTCGGGCTGACATACCCATCGATCCAGGACCCCAACGCCGATCTGTCGCGCGTCTACAGCGCGGGCGCGCTACCCACGACGGTCTTCATCGACCGCGAGGGGCGCGTGGCGGGCCGCAGGCTAGGCGTGCTGAAGGCCAGCGCCCTGGCGGCGCGGGTCGAAGAATTGCTCCGGTAGGCTTGTGGGCATTCTGTCCAGCCTGCTCGACCGCCTACTGGCGGCGAGTGAACTCATCACCCTCCTGGTCTGCTTCTGGCTGGCGCTGTGGCTGGCTGAGCGGCGCGCCCCGCGCCTGGGTCTCGATCCAACACTGGTCAGCCAGCTGGGCTTTGGCCTGGGGTTGGGCGCTATCGTCGGCGGGCGGCTGGCGTACGTCCTGGCCGATTGGCGCACCTATGCCCGCTATCCCTTTGACATTCTTCTGGTCCAGGGTGGCCTGTCCCTGTGGGGGGCAATGCTCGGCGGGGGCCTCGCCCTGGCCTGGTACGCGCGCCGACGTGACGTGTCCTCTGGCGCTCTGGCCGATGGCCTTGCCTTGCCCTTGACCGTGGGCACGGTTGCCTCCGCGCTGCTGTGCATCGTGCGCGGCGACTGCGCCGGGGCGGTGGGCGGGCCGCCGTTGGCGATGACCCTGCCGGGCTACTCCCTGCCGCGCTACCCGGTTGAGTTGTACGTCGCCGTTCTGATGGCCGCGCTGGCCGCGCTGCTGGCTTACCTTGAGCCTCGCCGCCGCTTCTACGGTGAGGTGGCGCTCCTGTTTCTGGTGGGCTATGCCGTGATACGCTTCACGACCGACTTCTTGCGCATCCACTTTGGCGCGTGGCCCACCCCTGAGCAGGTTGCGGCCGCCATTGTCGCCGTCGGCGCAGTCGTTGCCTGGCTCGTGCTGGGCGCTCGGGCGCGCGCCGCGACGACGCGGGGCCACTCGCCATGATCTGGCGTCGTGTGCTTGTCGCTGTCGTGGCGGCCCTGGGGCTGTTCCTCGTCGCGGGACTGTGGCGCAACGTCGGCCAATTGCCCTCGACGCCCTTGCCAGTCGAGCTGCCCGGCGCGTACCCCATCCCCGGCATCATCGAGTCGCCCGTCGCACTGCCGACCCCCGGCGGCCCGTATCCGCCGCCGTTGGTCACTCTCGAACCCTATCCCGCAGCTACTCCGACCGCCCTGCCGGCGCGCGTTCCGACCCTGGCCGCGACGGCGGCTCCCGCGCCATCCAGCCCGGCCACCGCCACGTCGCCGCCTACCCCAATGCCGGCGGTGCGGCCGGCGGTCAGCCTGGCCGACCCGCTCCTGATTGAAAGCCTGCGCCGGAAGCAGCCGAATGCTGGCGACATCCAGATTCTTGGCGTGTGGGCTGAACGGCCAACGTTCACGCGCTACAACATCCGTTATCAGAGCGAAGGCCAGACCGTGACAGGCTACCTGGCGGTCCCCAAGGGGGGCGGCCCGTATCCGGCGATCATCATGAATCACGGCTATTTTCTTCAGGAGCGCTATGGCCAGGGGTTGGGCACCGTCAAGGAGGCGGACTACCTGGCCGCGCAGGGCTACGTGGTCGCCGTGTCCAACTTCCGCAGCTATGCCGGGTCTGACGCGGGCAAGGATGGGGGCGGCCACTTTGGCGTGGACTGGGTGTACGACAGCCTGAACCTGATGGCGGCCGTCAGACGGCTAGAAGCGGTGGATTCCGCGCGCGTCGGCGTGTGGGGGCATAGCACTGGCGGCCTGAACGCCTTGCAGGCGGCAGTCACGCGGCCCGATATTCGCGCTGTCGTCGTGGTCTCGACGATGAGTCCCGACATGGTGCAGACATTGGGCTTCCTGCGCAACTGGCGGCCGTGGGTCGCCGATGGCGTGGTGCGCAAGTTTGGCACGCCGGACGCTATGCCCCAGAATTGGGCAGCCATCTCACCCATCAACTACCTGGCGGATGCCCGGGCGCCGATCCAGATTCATCACGGCCTGGCCGACGAGGAGGTGACGCCGCGCTTCTCGGAGGAACTATGGGCGGCGATGCAGACGGCGGGTGTGCCGGGCGAATACTATACCTACCCCGGCGCCGACCACCTGTGGCAGCAGCCCGTCCAATGGCAGCGGATGATGGAGCGCACTACCGCCTTCTACGACAGGTATCTCAAGACTCGCGACGCCCGCTCGTAGCGAGCGCGCCGGGTCGAGGACGGCGACGCTCGGCCAGGCGGCCACGCCAGGGCAGCATCCCGCTAGCGACGAGTGGCATCCCCCGCAGCGCCTCACTCGAAGAGGGCCTCCTGGATCGAGGTGACATAGGGCAGCGCGGCCAGTTGCGCCAGTACGCTGGCGTGGTTGGGTTGGTGGGTTTCGCCGATGACGAGAACCTGGTCCTTCGTGCAGCCAATGCGACCCGGCGAGCCAGGCATGAAGCGCGCGGTGGGATCGATGCCCTTGACCTCGGCCTGCGCCTGGGGCGTGTTGGGAATACAATATTCGTAGGCCAGCGAGCGTTTGCCATTGGCCGGTCCCACCAGGCCGTCGGCGTCGAGCTTCGCCGTGTCGAACTGTATCTTGGCCGATTGCGCAGGCGGGGGAACGCGGCAACCTGCCGCCAGCAGCCCTAGCAGGGCCAGGCCGAGGGTCAAGGAAGCGAGTCGAGTCATGGTGTCCTCGGGGCAGGTACGCCTGTCGTGCTTGTCGCGGGTAGTAGTGCCCACCGCACGACGGGCGCGGGATGTGGCCATCCCACGCGAGCGGTCTTGAGGAGACTCGCGGCGGATAGCCACATCCGCCGCACACGTGCGCAGTGAGCTAGAACACCCCCGGCCCCAGCAGCCCCAGCTGAGAGCGCAGGCGATTGACATCATAGGCGGGCTGGCCGATCGCGCGGCGACTGGCCTCGGCCCGTTCCAGCACCTCTAGCCAGAGCTCGATCCGCGCGCGACCCAGCTCGTCGGCCATGAGTTGGCGCGGCGAGCGATTGCCCCACTCGGCGATGGGCCGGTCGAGGTACTGCCCATAGTGGGAGTCGAGCGTACCGACGATGAGGCCGCCGTGCATCTGGCGCACGA
>CAZJJF010000047.1:0-3625 GCA_964546245.1 uncultured Anaerolineales bacterium | reverse complement strand
GCGCGCTCCTCGCCCGACAGGCGGCTGCCGCGCTCGGCCAGGAAGCGGTCGACGATGTGGTCGCCCTCGGCAGTGCGGTAGTCGAAGAAGAAGAAGTCGAGGGAGCGCAGGCGATGGATGGGCTGCACCTGCTCGATCTGGCCGGGTTGGAGGCGGCCGCCCCAGAACAGGCCCATCGCCTCAGCCAGGTCCCGCAGGAACCGCTCGCCCTGGACGAAGACAGCCAGCTTGTCCATCACCGACTTACGCGCCGTGTGCTCACGGAGCGCACCTGCCTCGGCCGCCTCCGCCTCGCGCATGTGGCAATTCTTGTACTTCTTGCCGCTCCCGCAGGGGCAGGGGTCATTCCGCCCGACGCGGGGGAATACACGATTAGCTTCCATGCCTGACTCCCCGTATCGTATTCATCAGCCTCAGCCGTGGCGTTCCAAACGCGCCCCGTCGCCGTTGGGAGCGAGTATCAGAGAGCGGGATGGCCTTCCGCCAAAGCTGGGCCACGGCCCCATCGTCGAGGTCCGCATCGAGGCAGTAGCCCAGAAGATGGGCGCAGTTCGTACAGAAGGTGTGACTGTCGCTGGTCGTGATACGGTCCAGGGGCTGCCAATGACTGGTCGTCTCGTCCGCTTTCGGGGCGAGAACCAGAATCGAGTCGTGCTTGAGGGCGTTCAATTGCCGAATGTGAACCGAGATGGGGTTCTCCGAGTGGACGGTGTACGTCGCCACCAGCCGGAAGTCGGCATGCTTCAAGGCCAGGGTGAGATGAATCCAGGCATCCGCCCGCCAGTGGTGGAAGGTGAAGATCAGGCGTCCCGACGGCTTTTTGAGAACACGGTGCGCTTCCCGCCAGATGGCGCCCAGCACGGCCTGATACTTCGCGCCGGCCTTGTCCGTCTCGGCAACCGCGCTGCCGCCGACATCGTAGTCCCAGCGCGCCGCGTCGGGCAGGAACCAGCGCAGCCAGACGCGGAAGAAGTCAGCCAGGTCGCTGTACTGCACACTGTCGAAGTAGGGCGGGTCGGTGACAACGTGATCGACTGAGCCGTCGGGCAGCGGGAGGTGTGACGAGTCCTGCTGCATGACCAGGAACGAGTTGGGCGTTGCCAGCAACTCGTCGAAGGACGCGAGGGCCGTCCCGCCGTCTACCTCGCCGTGCAGCGTTACCTTCTGCCACGCGCCGTTACCATAGCGGCGCTCGATAGGCGCATTCGCCCAGCGCGTGGCGGCCTCGATGCGGTCGCGGTACAGGCGGCCCAGCGTCCCCGATGTATTGCCTGAGAAGACGGGGTTGTTCTCCAGCGCCGTGTAGGGGAAGGAGTAGGCGTGGTGGGAGAACACATGGCGAATCGCGCCAGGGCGTCGCTTGTCGGAGCCTTTGTACCCGCACAACAACGAGTTGAACTCCAGCGAGGTCGAGACGAGCAGAGCGAGCCACCTGCGATGCACGGAATCGACAGTTTGGAGAAGCTCGTGGGCGTAGGCCAGGTACAGCGCCTGGCGGGGCGTGAACAGGTCCATGTAATTCTCGACACCGCGCGCCAGCAGGTCGCCCGACTTGGGGCCACGCGGCACACTGAGAGTATCGTGGGGCAGCCAGGAACGGCTGAGGTAGATGACCTCGGCAACTGCGATCTGCTCTCGGTCGGCCGCCTCCACGGCCTTGAAGAACTGACCGTGAACCGGACACTGTCCCACGACGACGAGCGGGACGTAGCGTTGCCGGTAGGGGATGCTCCTAGCTTCGGCGAAGGGCTGCCCACAATCGGGGCAGGTTCGCACGGCCTTCTCGTAGATGGTCGTTTGCCCACCACTGCCGCGCGGCTGCCCACTTATGTAGACCTCACCCGTATCCGGCGCCAGGCGCACGACGCGACCATCCGTCTCCTCGCGCAGGTTTAGGGAGTCGACCATCACCACGGTGCGGCAGGCGCACCGCTTCTTGACGCCGTAGAGGACGAATTGCGTCTCGGCGCTGGCCTGGCAGGCGGGGCAGGTTGTCTCGAACAAGGGGGCGAGACGCGCCGCGAGTGGCTCGAAGAAGGCTCGGAAGGCGGCCGCCTTCTCAGCCAGAGGTAGCCGCGTGAGGGAGGCGCGGGCCTGCAACACCGGGATGGGGTCGATGTCGGAGCCGATGACCCGCGCGCCCAGGCGCATCGCCTCGTGCAGCGTCGTGCCGCCGCCCAGCATGGGATCCAGGATGACCTTGTTGTCGAGACCGCCGGTGGCGTAGTAGTCGCGATGGGCGGGGTCGTCGGCCAGTTGCTTGAGGATGGCGCGGAAGGTCGTCCCCGACCGTCGCGCCCACCACTTGTGCAGGTAAGTGTTGGGGCGAAACAGGTGCTTGTTGAAGGTCTCGATGGCCGCCAGGGCATTGACCTCGTCCACCGGAAAGGCCACGTCTACACCAACGCCGTTAGGCGACAGGGCGACAGCGACGCGGTCATTCCCGATAAGGTCAAGGGCGAGTTGTTGCGGCTGGGGGTCAGGCATGCGTAGCATTCTACTGAGGCCAGCATAAGCTCACGCTGGATGGCCACATCCAGCGCTCTTCTAGGTGTCGGGCGGCGGATGTGGCCATCCGCCGCGAGCAATTATCCCCGAGCGTCGGGTGGGGGTCAAACGACGGCGGGGTAGTCCGTGTGGGGACCACCCCGCGCGATTCTCAGCGGTGGCGCTGCCCTACTCGGCGGCGGCCTCCGCGTCCATCTCTGCGTCCACCTCGTCGTCCTCGTCGCCTTGCTCGCGGATGGCGTCGACCAGTTGCGACAGGGCGCCCTCGCGACGGTCGAAGACCAGCGTCTTCTTACCAGCCTCGTCCTCCGCGACGTCGATGAGGACGGTGTCGCCCGGCTTGATCTCGGTCGCCAGCACCTTGCGGCTCAGCGGGGCCTCGATCTCGCGGGCGATGACGCGCTTGAGGGGGCGCGCGCCGTACTCAGGGTCGTAGCCTTCCTCGCCCAACCACTCGCGGGCGGCGTCGGTCATCTCCAGGCCGAAGTGCTGCTCACCCATGCGGCGCGCCAGGTAGCCCACCTGTAAGTCCACGATCTGGCGGATATGCTCCAGACCCAGATTGTGGAAGACGATGATCTCGTCGATGCGGTTGAGCAACTCGGGCCGGAACCAGCGCTTCAGCTCGCCGACCACCTTGTCGCGGAAGGAGTCGATACTCGCCACGTTGGAACTGGCCGGGCCGGTACGAAAGCCGATCGTGCCGCCCTTGCTGCTGACCTGGGCGAACTGGGTGCCAATGTTGGACGTCATGATGATGACCGTGTTACGGAAGTCCACGGTGTGACCGTGGCCGTCCGTCAGGCGACCATCCTCAAGCACCTGGAGCAGGACGTTCCAGACCTCCGGGTGTGCCTTCTCCATCTCGTCGAACAGAATCACCTGATAAGGCCGGCGGCGCACCGCCTCCGTCAACTGGCCGCCATCGTCGTAGCCGACGTAGCCGGGCGGCGAGCCGATGAGGCGCGAGACGGTGTGCGACTCGCGGTACTCGCTCATATCGACGCGGACCATCGCGTCCTCGTCGTCGAACATGAACTCAGCCAGCGCCTTCGCCAACTCGGTCTTGCCGACGCCCGTGCTGCCCAGGAAAATGAACGAGCCAATGGGCCGACGC
>CAZJJF010000046.1:0-15073 GCA_964546245.1 uncultured Anaerolineales bacterium | reverse complement strand
CCAACGGCCATACACTTATCGGTATGACCATCAACGTTTTGCTGATCTCCACCTATGAGATGGGCCGCCAGCCCTTTGGCCTGGCCTCGCCGGCCGCCTGGCTGCGAGAGGCGGGCGTCACCGTGACGTGCATCGACCTGGCCGTGGACCCCTTCCCCGAGGCGGCCGCCCGTGCCGCGCATCTGGTCGCCTTCTACGTGCCCATGCACACCGCTACCCGACTGGCCGTGGACGCGCTGGCCCGCCTGCGCGCCATCAACCCGACCGCCCATGTCTGCTTCTATGGCCTCTACGCGCCGGAAAACGCGGACTATCTGCGCGGCCTGGGTGTCGATAGTGTCATCGGCGGCGAGTTTGAGGCGGGACTGGTCGCCCTCGCCCGCAACCTGGCGGGCGGTTGCGCGACTAACGATATTCCCCTCATCAGCCTCGACCGCCAGACCTTCCACGTCCCCGACCGCGCCGGGCTGCCGGCCCTCGACCGCTACGCGAAACTACAGTTGGGAAATGGCGAGGAATGCATCGTCGGTTATGTCGAGGCAACGCGCGGCTGCAAGCACCTGTGTCGCCACTGTCCCATCGTGCCCGTCTACAACGGACGCTTCCGCCTCGTGCAGCGCGACGTAGTGCTGGCCGATATTCGCCAGCAGGTCGCGGCCGGCGCGCAGCACATTACCTTCGGCGACCCCGACTTCTTCAACGGCCCCGGCCACGCCGCGCCCATCATCGAGGCGCTGCACGCCGAGTGGCCGAGCCTCACCTACGACGTGACTATCAAGGTCGAGCACCTGCTCAAGCACGCTGAGCTGCTGCCCAGTCTGAAACGCACCGGCTGCCTGTTCATCACCTCGGCCGTCGAAGCCTTTGACGAGCGCATTCTCGCCATCTTCGACAAGCAGCATACGCGGCAAGAGTTCGAGACGGTGCTGCGCCTGTGCGACGCGGCAGGCGTGCAGATCATCCCCACCTTCGTGGCCTTCACGCCATGGACCACGCTCGACGGCTACCGCGACTTCCTGGCCGAGATCGCTCGCCTGGGGCTCGTAGAGCGCGTCGCCCCCGTCCAGTACGCCATTCGCCTGCTCATCCCGCCCGGTTCGCGGCTGCTGGAACTGGCCGAGACTCGCGCCGTCATCGACGGCCTGGACCAGGCCCGGCTGTCCTACACCTGGCGCAACCCTGATCCCCGCGTCGATGCCCTCCAGCGCGACCTGGAGCGGCTGGCGCAGTCGCCAATCGGCCGCCGTCTATCGCGGCCGGCCTTCTTCGAGCGCGTCTGGGCGCGCACCTATCAGGACACGCCCGACCACGCCCTGGCGACGATGGCCGTCGAGGCCGCCGCAACGCCCCCACCGCCCCCATTACCGCCCATGCCGCTGACGGCGGCCCCGGTGCCGCGCCTTAGCGAACCCTGGTTCTGCTGAGCGGAACCCACCGAGGAGCAGTTTGCTTCTCCCTACGTGTGACACAGGCAACGGGCAATTGAACACGGACGAACACGGATAACACCGACGAGAAGGGTTATTTCCCCTCTTCCTTGTCCGTGTGGTCTGTGTTTGTCCGTGTCCCATCCATTAGGTCGGTAGGGTGGGGTGTGCGCATCACCTGCTGAATGACGGCGTAGGCCTGTTGGGCGTCGGGAATATCGTCGAAGGCGGGGGGTGGCCGGCGGCGAGTGCGGCGACCGCCGCGGCCGACGGGGGCAAGCTGGCTCCCAACAAAGGTGAGAGTGCCGCTGCCGTCGTCACGCAGATCGGCGCCGATGGGGGTCGTGGGAGTCAGGTCCACGGACTGGATGGCGGGCTGAGCGCCACCCTCGATAATGAGCACGCGGCGGTCGGTCACAGCGTAGCGCGTCCGTGACCGCAGCCACCAACCCAGCCCGACGCGGCCGACCGTGTTGTATACAGCGAAAGCGACGAACGCCATCGAGGTCAACAGGCTGGACGGCGATATCCCGTCACGCCAGATGTTAATGGCAAAGAAGATGGCGAGGGCCGCCCAGATGGCGCTACCCAGTAGGCTGCGCATGGTGGCGCGGCTGAGGCGCAATCCAGGGCGTGGCCTGCCCGTCCACAGCAGGCGCTCGCCGCTATCCAGATATTGGAAGACGGTTACATCCAGCAGGCGGGGGACGTCGTTGCTCATCGGGGGTCGACTCTCACGGGCCGAAGCGGCGCACGTAGTTGATCGTTCGTGCCTTGACGGGTTATGCTAGAATAGTAGCAGAGGGCAGAGAGGATCTCGTATGGCATCCCCATTTCCAGGCATGGACCCCTATCTTGAAGGCGAGTTGTGGCAGGAGTTCCATGAGACGCTGGCGAGCAAGATTCGTGCGCAGTTGATGCCGCGCCTCGCCCCCAAGTACGTCGTGCTCCTCGCCAAGCGGTACGTGCTGGACCTCAGCGCCCTGGGGTATCTTCGATGCACCCTCGCCGCGCAGCTTCTACCCTGACGTTTATGTCGCGCGTTTGCGTGAGGAAGACCCGCAGGCCCTCACCGTGCTCGCGCCAAGCCCGCCGACGGCGGAGGTCGCCAGTCCCTCCTATGCCCCCCAACTCAGCGTCGAGATTCGGGACGTAGCCGAGCGGCGGCTGGTGACAGTCATCGAGATTCTGTCGCCCGCCAACAAGACCGGTCAGGGCGCGACCGAGTACAACCAGCGGCGCTTGGACCTGCTTCAGACCAAGACTCATCTGCTGGAGATCGACCTTCTCCGCGGCGGGACGCGCATCACCCTCACCGAGGCAGTCCCCGCCGCCCCCTACTATGTCTACCTGAGCCGCACCGAGCGCCGCCCCTTCACCCTGGTGTGGGCCATCCAGATCGCCGAGCGGTTGCCCAACGTGCCCGTGCCCCTACTCGCCCCTGACTCCGACGTGACTCTTAGCCTCCAGGCGGCTGTCGATGCGTGCTTCGCCCTGGTCGGCTACGAGCGTCTCATTGACTACACGAAAGAGCCGCCCCCGCCGGAAATGAGTGGCGAGGAGCGCGCCTGGCTGGCCGAGACGCTGCGGGCGGCGGGGCAGTAGTCATGCCGCCCTATTCCCGCTCCTGTATCGCCCGCCAGACGCGCTCCGGCGTGGCTGGAATCTCGAACAGGCGCGCGCCCGTCGCGTCGCGGATGGCATTGACGACGGCCGGCGCGACGCCGTCCATCGGAATCTCGGCCACCGCCTTGACGCCGAAGGGGTGGGACGGCTCGTCCGTCTCGACGAACTCGGCCGTCAGGCGCGGCATCTCGTCGGCGCGGAAGACGCGGTAGTCGTCCAGCCGCGTGACCAGGCTGCGGCCCGCCTCGTCGTAGGTCATCTCCTCGCACACACCATAGCCCAGCGCCTGAGCCATGCCGCCCTCAATCTGCCCCTCGGCCGTCAGCGGGTTGACAATGCGCCCCGCGTCCACCACCATGACCAGGTTGTCCACCGTTACCTGCCCCGTCTCCATGTCGACCGTCACCTCAGCAAACTGGGCAGCGAAGGGCGGCGGCGACTCGGGCGATACGTAGGACGCGACGCCCATAATCTGGCGCTGATTGGTGTGGTGCAGCGAGTTGAGGGCTACCTCGGCCAGTGATACCGAGCGGCCGTCCGGCGCAAAGGCGCGGCGGTCGCGCAGGACGATCTCAGCGGGCTTGACGATCCGCGGCCCCTCCGGCCCCGCCGCGCCAACCTCGTAGGTCGGCTTCTCTGGCGCGGCGGTGCGACCGCCCTCGGCCGTCGTGCTGCCCTCCTCCTCCAGCTGGGTGTAGCGTTCGTTGATCATGGCGGCCGCCACGGCGCGAATCTGTTCGGCGCACTGCTCAGCCGCCTTGACCGTCGCCGCGCCGGAGATGTAGGTCGTACTGGAGGCATACGCGCCTACGTCGAAGGGCGTGAAGTCCGTGTCCGACGAGTACATGATGATGTCGTCCAGCGGCACGCCCAGCACCTCGGCCGCCATCTGCCCTAGCACGGTATCGGAGCCAGTGCCCAGGTCGGTCGCGCCGACCAGCACATTGAAGCTGCCGTCGTCGTTGAGCTTGATGGAGGCCGCGCCCATGTCCAGGTAGGGTATCGCCGTACCCTGCATCACCAGGGCCACGCCGATACCGCGTCTGAGGTGCGGCGCGCCGCGCACCGTGCGCCACTCGGCGTTGCCCGCCTTGCGCCGCCAGTCCACCAAGGCCGCGCCCCGCTGGGCGCACTGGTCTAGGGCGCAGGTGCGGATAATCTCCGGGCGCGGCTCGCGGCCCTCCGACCAGGCGCGGCTGAAGGGATGCTCGTCGCCAGGCTTGACGGCGTTCTTCAGGCGGAAAGCCAGGGGGTCCAGCCCCAGGGTGCGCGCAATGTGCTCCATGTGCGTCTCGACGGGCAGGAAGCCCTGGGGCACACCGTAGCCACGGAACGCGCCGGCCGGCGGCGTGTTAGTGTATACCACGTCGGCGTGGAAGAGGACGTGGGGTTGCTGGCCGCCGTCGGGGGTCAGGTCCTCGTTGTTGGGCCAGTAGGCGGGGTAGAGAGCCATCCCCTTGTGGCCGGTGTTGCCCGTTACAGTCAGAGCGTGGCAGCCATACGCGCCTGTGTCCGACAGGACGCGCATCTCGTTGGCGACGATAGTGCCATCATTGAGGACACCGGTCTTGAGGCGCACCGTCATCGGGTGGCGCGAACGAGCCGAGGTGAACTCCTCGGCGCGGGTAGTCTCGAAGCGCACCGGCCGCCCCGTGGCGATGGTCAGGTGAGCCGCCACGTCCTCAACGAGCACCTCCTGCTTGCCGCCGAAGCCGCCGCCGATGCGCGGCTTTACAACGCGGATGCGCTTAGGCGGCAGATTGAGCACCGGGGCCAGGATGCGCCGCACATGGAAAGGAACCTGGGTACTGGTACGAATCACCAGGCGGTCGTCCTCGTCCCAGTAGGTGACGACGATGTGCGGCTCGATGCTGACCTGCTGGACCTTCGGCACGTGGTACTCGGCCTCGAAGATATGGTCGGCGCGGGCAAAGCCGGCCGCCAGGTCGCCGATTTCGATGTGAATCTCGGCGGCTAGATTGCGCGTCGGGTCGCTCTCCGCGAACGGAACGTACTCCGGCTCGTCGTGGATGCGCGGCGCATCGGGCGACATGGCCTCGGCCGGGTCGAGGATGGCAGGCAGCGGCTCGTACTCGACCTCGATGAGACTGAGCGCCGCCTCGGCGATGGCTTCGGTCTCGGCAGCGACGAAGGCGACACGGTCGCCCACGTGACGCACCTTGCGGTCGAGGCTGAACATATCCAGCGGGCCAGGGATGGGGTCGGACTGGCCCGCTGTGGAATACACGACACGGGGAATATCCTCGTGGGTCAGGACGGCGTGGACGCCGGGCAGGGCGCGGGCCTTACTGGCGTCGATACGCTTGATCCAGGCGTGGGCGACCGGCGACCACAGCACTTTGGCGATGAGCATGCCACGCATCTGGACATCGTCGGCGAAGGCGGGCTTGCCCTGGACGAGCTTCTGGGCGTCTACCTTGCGCTCAGGCTTGCCGACCACCTTGAGGGGTGGTGGCGCAGCCTCGCCAGGCGCGGGCTTCATCTCGAGCAGCGTGCGGGGCGGGGCGACCGTCTCAGTCTCAGTCGCCCCTCGTGTCGTCAAGGGGGTGTCGGCAGGACGGCGCGGGATGTCGGCGCGGTCGTCGTCCTTATCCGGCAACGGCCCACCCTGGATGGGGCGGACGTGCTCACCGCGCAGGATGGCGGCGGCGCGCAGCACAGCCTCGACCGGCTTCTTGTAACCGGTGCAGCGGCACAGCACGCCCGCCAGGGCCTCGCGCGCCTCGGCCTCGCTGGGGTGGGCGTTATGTTCCAGCAGGTCCTTCGTCACCAGTACCATGGCTAGTGTGCAGTAGCCGCACTGGATAGCGCCGGTGTCGATGAAGGCCTGCTGAATGGGGTGCAGGCCCCGCGACGGCTTCCAGCCCGGCTCCGGCGCCTCGCCCAACGCCTCAATGGAGACGATGGACGCGCCCTCGGCCTGGGCGGCCAGGCGGCAACACGTCAGGGCCGGCTGGCCGTTGAGCAGCACGGCACACGCGCCACACTCGCCGGTCTCGCAGCCATGCTTGACGCCCATGACGCCCGCCGCGCGTAGCGCGCTGAGCAGCCGCTCGCCCGGCTCGGCGTGCAGAGTTCGCGCCTCGCCGTTAATGGTGAGATGAATGTCCATGCACCTATCCTTGTTTAGGTTTCGTCACGCCGAATCCATTTACGCACCTTTGGCGCTTCGTACTCAGCCATGCGATTGAGCAGGCGGTCGGCGTCGCCATCGACCAACAGCATATCGCGGTGGGCGGAGCGCACGAAGCCCTCGGCGGTGGCGTGGTTGAGGAAGGCGAGAAAACCGTCGAAGAAGCCGCCCGCGTTGAGCAGGCCGACGGGCTTCGCGTGGAATCCCAACTGCGCCCAGGTGAGAATCTCGCATAGTTCGTCCAGCGTACCGTAGCCGCCGGGCAGGGCAATGAAGCCGTCGGCCAGGTCGGCCATCAGCGTCTTACGCTCGTGCATCGAGCCGACAACGCGCAGCTCGGTCAGCGTCGGATGGGCCAGTTCCTTGCTTGCCAGGGCCTCGGGCAGCACCCCCGTCACCTCGCCACCGGCGGCCAGCAGGCTGTCGGCGACAATGCCCATCAGCCCAACCTGGCCGCCGCCATAGACGAGGTTAACCCCCCGCCGCGCCAGCGTCGCCCCCAGCGCATCGGCGGCGGCCGTATACTCCTGGCGACTGCCCAAGTTCGCCCCGCAAAAGACGCACACCCGTCGCAGGTCAATCACCTGGCGCGCTCCAACGCTGCCCGCCAGGCATCGCCCAGGGCACGCTTGAGCAGCAGGCCCACCATCGCCCGCCGGTAGTCCGCGCTCGCCAGGTAGTCGTCGATGGCAGGCGTGTCGCCTATAGCGAGGCTCGCCGCTGTGTCGATGAGCCGATTGGAGAGCGCCTTGCCCATCAGTGCGCCCTCGGCCACCACGAAACGTAGCGGCCACGGTGCATGGGGTCGGGGCGGCGCGCCCTCCGGCGGCTCGATGACCGTCCCGCCCGCTGCCAGGCCCACGAACTGCACCTTGTCGCCGTCAAGGGTCAGGGCCACGGCGACGGCCACAATCGGCGCATCTGTCGGCGTGCGGCGCACGGCATGCGCGCCGACCCCGAGGCGAGGGCGGGCGGGGATGACGACCTCGGTCAGCAAGCCGCGCCGCGCATCCCATGGCCCCTCGAACAGCCGCCCTAAAGGCCATTCCGCAGGCTGCGGGTCGTGCAGGGCAGCGCGGGCATCCAGGGCGCACAGCAGCGTCGCCAGTTCAGGCGCGCGCCCGCTGACCAGGGAACCGCCGACGGTCGCCTGCCGCCGCAGCAAATTGCTGGTCGAGGCATGCGCGGCGCGGGCGACGTGCCCACCCGCCACACCGCGCACCGCTTCGCTATCAACAAGTTCCTGAAGAGTCGTCATCGCGCCTAGATGCAGACCCTGGCTGTTGGGTCGTATGTAATCCAGGCTGAGAGCCGCCAGGTCAACGACAACCTCAACCTCAGGCGATCCATCACCTACCAGGGCGGTCCCGCCCGCCAGCGCAACGGTACGGGGCGTCTCGCGCTGAAGCAGGGCGACAGCCTCCTCCACCGACGAGGGCCGGATGATATCGGTCAGGTTACGCATCACAGGTTTCCTTGCGGAGAGTTATTCCAGGGGCAGGGAGACTCCTGCCCCGTGCCACAACCAGCGACAGCCCGCGCCCTTGGGGGCGACGCCAGGGGAGCAGGGACACCCTGCCCCACCCAGCTACTCCTGCGCGAACGTATCAATCATCAGCTTGACATCGCCCAACGGATAGAGAATTGGACAGGTGCAGCCGTTCTTACGGTACTCATCTACCTTGGCGCGCACCTCGTCCGGCGTACCGCTGGCGGTGATACGCTCGACCAGATCGTCGGGAACCAGCCGCATCGCCTGGCGGACCTGTTCCTTGGTCGCGGGCCAGCCCAGAATCTTCTGAATCTCCCCGACCACCTCAGGCTTGACACCACTGGCTTGCTGGATGTGGGGCTGCTGCGCCAGGTACTGGGTCAGCAGCTCGCGCGCGCCGTCGAGCGCCCTCTGGCGGTCGTTGTCCACCGAGCACACGATGAGCTGCGGGCGGTCGATGTCGTCAATCGTCCGCCCCGCCTTCTTCGCGCCACGCGCCAGGGCCTCGAGGGCGGGCAGGTTATACTCAGGCGGCACGCAGTAGTTCAGCACCGCGCCATCGGCGATCTCGCCGGTCATTTCCATCATTGCCATGCCCGTCGCGCCAATCATGATGGGCACATGGCGCGGCTCACGGCGGCCGTGGACCACGTCCAACTCGATGTTGTTGAAGTGGACAAACTCACCTTCAAAGCTCACCCGCTCCATGTTGAGCAGGCGGCGCACGTTGAGCACCACCTCGCGCATGGCCGTCAGCGGCTTGCGCCGCTCGATGCCCACGTTCCGCGCCAGGGGATCCCACCACGCGCCGATGCCGAGAATCACGCGGTCGGGCGCGAGGTCGTCCAGAGTCAGGAACGTGGCGGCGATGATGGCCGCGTTGCGCGTCCAGTTGTTGATGACGCCGCTGCCGATCTTGAGGTGGTCGGTCACGGCGGCAAAGGCGGCCATGGGCACGATAGCGTCGCGCACCAGGCGCGACTCGGCCTGCCACACCGCCTCGAAGCCCTTCGCCTCGGCATACTTCGCATACTCCATGCCGTCCCGAATCGGGTGCTTGTCCTGCAAATACATTGCCACGCGCTCGCGGGCCATAGCTCCTCCTTGAGGTATGAGAATGAACGCGGTCGGATTGATTATCGGAACAGATCACGCTCGCGGGGCCGCAGTACGTCCGCCGCCGCCGCGTCACGAGCTTCGTACTCCAGTCCGCGCAGGACAACCACGGGCCGCCCCTCGTCGGCCTGACCCTGTAGCAGCGACGCGGCGGCGGCTATCTGGTCAGCGACAGCCACTACGGTACTTTGCAACTCGTAGCCGAACAGGTCATGTGTCCCGCGCTGGTCATCGAGCGGCGCTATCCCCGCCACGCCAATGACGACGCCCGACGCTCCCTCGCGCCACGGCCGGCCGTGACTGTCGTTGATGAGCACAGCAACGCGCTGACCAGTCAGGTCCTCGATGCGGTCGCGGATACCGCGCGCCGAGGCATCGGGATCGATGGGCAGCAGCGTTACCCACTCGCCGTCGGCCTTCTCGACATTGGAGCGGTCAACGCCTGCGTTGGCGCAGATGAGACCGTGGCGGTCCTCCACAATCAGCAGGCCCGGCGCTGTGCGCACCACCGCTGCCGACTCGCGCAAGATGATTTCGACCAGGCGCGGATCCTTGTGAATCTGCGCCGCCAGTTCCTCAGCGCGCGGGGCAGGCGTCACGTCTTCCAGGCGTACGCGGCGGCCCTCGGCCTTAGATACTACCTTCTGCGCGATGACCACCACGTCACCGTGGCGCAGGGGATAATTCGCGCGGGCGGCGCGGTCGACGATGAGCGCGCCGAGGTCGTCCCCTGGCTGGATGAGGGGCAGGCCGGGGATCGCTGTCAGGATTAGTTGATTCAGCATCTAGAGCTTCTTTGCATAGGTCAGATAGCGGCCCACGGGTTCAAAGCCGACGGACTGGTAAAGCCCTGTCGAAGCCTCGTTCGCTTCAACAGAATAGACAATGGCCGTGCGCGCGCCCAGCGCCTTGAGCCGCCGCAGCCCCTCAAGCATCACGGCCCGCCCCGCGCCACGGCGGCGGAAGGCCGGCCGCGTCCCGACCGGCTCAAACTCACCCGTGGCGCTAGCGGCGTCGAACCAGCAGATACAGTAGGACGCGAATTCGCCTGAGGGAGCCACGGCCACCAGGTCCAGGCCGGAATGGTAGCCGGGTATCGTTTGCAGCCGACGGTACGCCTCCAGCGTCACCCGCGACGGATGCCACACCTCACGGTGAATGGCTACCCGCGCCTCGTCCTCAAGCCCGCCAACCACGGCCCGCACCCTGTACTCGGCTGGGGGTGTATCGGGAACAGAATCATCCAGGCGGCGCGTCATGTGCAGCATCGTGTCGCCCACGTCAGCGTAGCCGCGCGCCTCAACGAGGTGCAACAAGGGCGCATCATGATCCCGAACAGTGACGCGGACGGCGCGCGCGTCGCCTTCTCGGCTTCGCGCCCGCACCTCGCCCCAGTCGAGCATCTCGGCCAGGAGCGCGACGTCATCCAGAGCCGACGGCCCCAGTTGGGCCATCAGCCCATAGCGGTCGTCCCAAGCGAAGGCAGCCAGCTCGCCGCTGCCCGTCTCCCACATGCCAATGCTCGCCGTCGGGTCGAACAGGGTGTCCTTATACATTCCCCACAGGACATCGCCTGGGTGAAAGTAGCTGCGCCCCGACCCGGCGCGGGTCATCACCGAGGCCAGCGCGAGCAGCCGCGCGCGGTCGCGGTCGTCGGCATAGGGACGATAGCGCATCGTCAGGCCGCGGGCGGGTTGACGTTACTGATGCGGATGCCCGCCCCTTTGCTCTTGTAGCGGATATTGATGTTGATAAGGACCGGCGTCAAGCCCTCTGGAATAAGGGCATTCGCCAGGCCGCCGGCGTCCCAGGCGCGCATGCCACCCGCCTCGGCCAGGGCAATCACCGCATCTTTCGCCGCCCGGTCGTCACCGCACACCAGCACGTCGCAGTCCACCTCGGCCTCCGGGTCCTGTAGCTGATGCGCACCCACGTTCTGGAAAGCCGCCACCACCCTGACTCCCTCGCCTAACTGCTGCTGGGCCTGGACGGCGGCCGGCCCTTCCGGCATGTTGGGCACGCGGCGCTTGGCAGCCGGATCGAGGGGCACCACAGCCGTCACGAGGATTTTACCCTGCAGTGCGGGAGTAACCTCGGCGAGAATCGGAGCCTGGCCGGCGTAGGGCGTGGTGAGGACGACGAGGTCGGCCAGGTCGGCGGCCTCGCGGTTCACAGCCCCGCTGATAGCTCCGCCGGGTACTTTGGACCGCAGTTCAGCCGCCGTCGCCTCGGCGCGGGCAGAATCCCGCGAGCCGATGAGGATTGAATAGCCCGCCGCCGCCCAGCGCATCGCCAGGCCCGCGCCCTCTGGCCCGGTGCCCCCCAGAATCGCGATTGTCTCCTTAGTCATGGATCATCCTTTACGAAGTACGAGGTATATTGATGATACTTGATTTACGCGGCGGCGTCTGACCCATAGCCTCGCGTCAATAGCCACTGCTTCCAGGGTGACGACGCGCCGCCCGACGGCTGGTCCGCCGACCGGCCCAGATGCTCACGCAGTCGGGCCATGTCTGCCGAGTGGTCGATGTGGCGAGTCACGCGCCCTTGCTCGAACAGCAGCTCGTTAACCAGCGCGAAGACGTAGCCGGGCCGCTCCCCTGAATAGGGGTAGAGATCGGCCAGCGTGTCCACGGCTACCACCAACCCTCCGCTGAACGCGAGCGGCTCGTGCAGGTCGGAGTAGACCCAATCCGGCGATTCCAGGCTGGTGCGTCCCATCTGACCGCCGCTGATACCGCCCAGGCGGTAGGCGTGCATCATGTAGCGGCGCGGGGTGCGCCCGAACAGGATCGGGCCTTCGCCCGCCATTGCTGCCCCCGCGGCCTGCTCGTCCAGCCCGGCATGCACTTCAGTCAAGACGAGCCGGCCCGCCTCGACGGCGTAGCGGCAGTAGTAGCCGCGACGGCAGGTGCTCATAAACTGGACAGGCCTCAGGCCGTGCTCCTGGGGGACAAACAGCCCGCTTCCCTTCGCGGCCGTGATATGGTAAGACGCGCCGGTCCAGCGGAGCGTGTCGTAGACCTGGTCGGACATCGCCTAGCTCCCCGCGAAGCGTCGCCACACCCCTGGCGCGCGTTCCATCGCCCGCGCCATGATCGCCTCTTCGTCCAGCGTCAACAGCTCCCGGTCCCGCATCAGCAAGCGCCCACCGGCGATGGTATGGGTGACGTGGCCGCCGTCGAAGCCGAACAGGAGATGCCACGGCGCATTGTCCGCCGTCAGGGGCGTAAAGGGGTAGTAGTCGAGTACAATCACATCCGCCAGCGCGCCGGGGGCCAGCCGCCCGAGCGGTGCGCCAAAGAGCGCCTCGGCCAGGGCGGCGTTATTCCGCGCGGCCACGGTCATGACGTCATAGCCGCCCATCACCCGCGGGTCGCCAGCGTGGGACTTGTGCAGCAGATAGGCGAACTTCATCTCGGTGAACATGTCGTTGGCGAAGCCATCGTTGCCCAGCACAACCTTCATCCCGCCGCGCAGCATGGCCGGCACATCGGCCACCCCCACGGCATTGTTCATGTTGGAGCGCGGCTGGTGACTGACCCATGTCTGGCTGTCGCGGAGTTGGGCCATCTCCCAGGCGTCGATACTGATGGCGTGGGCAACAATGCTGTTCGGCCCCAGGATGCCGCGCGACGCCAGGCGGTCGATGGCGCGCACGCCGTAGGCGGCCAGCGCGTGCTCCTGGTCGGCGGGGCCTTCGGCGGCGTGGATGTGGAAGCCGACGTCGGCCGCCGCCGCCTCGCGGCAGCGCGCCAGAGTCTCGTCAGAGAGGGTCAGCCCGGCGTGCAGCCCGAACAGAGCGGCCAATTGCCGCCCGCCCTCGCGGCGAGTTTTGTCGACAAAGCGCACGTTTTCGCGGATGCCGGCCGCAGCGCGCTCTGGCCCATCCCGGTCCGTCACCTCGTAGCACAGGGCGGCCCGCAGCCCGGACTCGCGCACAGCGTCGGCGATGCCGTCGAGGGAGCCGTCGATGGCGTTGGGGCTGGCGTGGTGATCGACCAGGGTCGTCGTGCCGTGGCGCACGGCATCGACCAGGCACACCATCGCGCTGTGGTAGACATCCTCCAGCGTCAGCGCCTTGTCGAGCTGCCACCACAGCCGGGCGAGAATCTCGGGGAAATCCCTGGGGGCGGGGCCGGGGATGGCCAGGCCGCGGGCATACGCGCCGTAGAAGTGGGTATGGGCGCAGACCTGGCCGGGCAGGACAAGCTTGCCGCCCACATCGAGGCGCTCGGCCTCCGGATAGCGCGCCTCAAGGTCGGCGGTTGTGCCGACAGCGACGATGGTGTCGCCCTGGATAAGCAGCGCGCCATCCTCGATAACGGTGTTGGGCTGGTCGAAGGTCACGACGCGCCCATGAATGATGAGCATAACAGACTCCTGATGGGCCTCCAGGCCCACGGCGAACCGTATTGTAGCACGGGCGGCAGGCAGCCGCAACGCAAATTAGCGACCGAAAACCCCGCGGAGGTTCTCGCGGACGATGGTCCAGCCCTGGGCGCGCTTGCGGCGCGCCGGTGCCGGCGACATCGCCATGGCCGCTACCCTACCAACTCGGCCAGGGCAATCGCGCCGAGCGCCCCGGCGCGGTTGCCGAGGGCTGGCGGCACGATGTACTCGTCGATGCGCTCGGTGATGGCGGCGTCCTGGACGTAGCCGTTCAGGCGGGCGCGCGTCATCTCGCGCACCAGAGGGAACATATGCGGCTGGGACATGACGCCGCCGCCCACGATGATGCGCTGCGGCGACAGGGTGGTGATGAAGGTCACCAGGGCATCGGCCAGGTACTTCGCCTCTAGCGCCCAGGCCGGATGATCGGTCGGCAATGTCTCGGCGCGTGCGCCCCAACGCCCCTGCAAGGCGGGACCGGCGGCCAGCCCCTCCAGGCAATCGCCGTGGTAGGGACACCAGCCAGGGTAGGGGTCAGCCTCGCGGTCGTGAGGGATGAGAATGTGGCCCATCTCCGGATGAACCAGGCCGTGGATAAGCTGCCCGCCAACCATGCCGCCGCCGCCGATACCGGTCCCGATGGTCAGATAGATGAAGGTATCGAGGCCCTGCGCCGCGCCCCAGCGCCCCTCGCCCAGGGCCGCGCCGTTCACATCCGTGTCGAAGGCGACCGGCAGCCGCAACGCGCGCTGAATCGGTCCTGCTACGTCGGTGTGGGGCCAGCCGGGCTTGGGCGTCGTGGTAATATAGCCCCAGGTCGGCGAGCCAGGGTGCAGGTCCACCGGGCCAAAAGAGCCGATGCCAATGGCGGCCAGAGGCGTCACGGCGTGGTGCGCCTGGAAGAAGGCAATCGCCTGCCCCAGCGTCTCCTCAGGCGTGGTGGTTGGAAAGCGAATCTCGGCGCGTATGTCATCCGGTCCCGTGCCGACGGCGCATACGAACTTCGTCCCGCCGCCCTCGATGCCGCCATAGAGCCTGGTCATGGTGGGGTCTCCGTGGCTGAAGCGTCGATTGCCGCGATGTAGGGTACGGGACAATAGAGCCGCCAATCGGCCTTGCGATAGCGCTCAAGAAGCGCCGGGCGTAGCGGTGTGTCTGGACAGGTCTCGCGCCGCCAGTTGAGAAACGGCGGTACCTCCATTCGGGCATAGCGGAACTCGTCCATCACGAGCGCCCCGATGACGCCACACTCTTCGCCAAACCCCTGTCGCTCGAACTCGGCCAGAACCGGTGTTGGGTCTAGCGGCAGGCGACGCTGCGTCGCACGCCAGCCGTCCGGCGTGCCTTCCATCAGCATGTAGGTCGCCTCGTGGCGGCCGTGTAAGGGCACCCCCACGCTGCCGGGGTTGATGATGTGCCAGCGACCCACCTGGCGGTCCATCGGTAAGTGGGTGTGAGCCGCCACAATCGTAGCTTCCACCACCCCACCCAGCGCCAGCTCCGCCTCGGCTTCCGTGATGTCCGGGAGGATGGATTCCCACGCGCTACGCGGCGAGCCATGCACGACGCGCAGAGGCGGCGCGTCGGCGAAGCGCAGGCACAGTGTGTCGGGCCACAAAGCCAGGGCAGCCCGCGCTTGCTCGTCCATCTGTCGGCTCAGCCACGGCAACAGTGGCCACTCGTCTGCGTCGCGCCACGCCTCAGGCGCGCGGGGTGTGCCATAGTCCAGGACGTAGAACTCGTTGTTGCCACGGATGACCGCCCACCCCTCGTCGACCACCCGCGCCATGACCTGCGCCGAGAACGGTCCCCAGTTGACCACATCGCCCGCAACGACGATGTGGTCAACCGGGAAAGTCGCGACAT
>CAZJJF010000045.1:11410-15102 GCA_964546245.1 uncultured Anaerolineales bacterium | reverse complement strand
ATGAGCATGGACGACGTGGCCAACCTCGTTGGCGTCTCGAAGGCGACCCTCTACCAGCACTTCGCCTCCAAAGACGAGCTTGCGACCCACGTCGTGGTGCGCTCGATGCAGCGCGGCCTGGATGAGATTGCAGGGCAAGACCCCTCGTTGCCGGCCATCGCACGCCTGGAGCATGCCCTACGCCAGGGTCTGCGGCGCAAAGCGGCCATCTGGGCGGCGCGCACGACCGTCCCAGCCACCATTGCCCAACACCCCATGTACCAGGCACAACGCCAGCGCATGATCGCCGCGCTAGCAACCCTTGTGGATGAAGGCAAAGCGCAGGGCGACATACGAGCGGACTTACCTACGTTGGCGATTGTAGAAGCCTTGTTGTCCCTGTATCGAATGGCAGTCGGCGAGATCCTCGGCGACGGCGGCTACGCGCCAGATGAGATCAGCAGGTTTCTGGTATCCCTGGCCCTGGACGGCCTACGCCAGCGCAGCGAGCCAGCATCGACCGCTGCGGCTCGATAGGTTGCCCCTGGAACGAAGGAGAGTCGCGTGGCCTATGGTTCCCCCCAGCTAGCCGCCTCGGACGGCGGCCGCCTGGCCTACAAGTGGAAAGTTCTCATCTCGGTCATCTTCGGCGTGTTCATGGTCATCCTGGACACGACCGTTGTCAACGTCGCGTTTCAGACTCTGCGTGTCGAGTATGGCGTTGACCTGAATCAGGCGCAGTGGATCATCAGCATCTACGTCCTGGCGCTGGGCATTGCCACGCCGCTGGCGGGCTTTCTCGCCGACCGATTCGGCATGAAACGAGTGTACGTCACCGGCCTGGGCCTGTTCGTGCTTGGCTCCTTCCTGTGCGGCATCGCGCCGAGCTTCTGGTTCCTGGTCGGGGCGCGCGCCCTGCAAGGCCTGGGTGGCGGCATCGCCATGCCCCTCGGCTCGGCGCTGCTCCTGTCGTCGTTTCCGGCCCGCGAGCAAGGGACCGCGCTGGGCATCTTCGGCGTGGCCCTCGTCGTTGCGCCTGCCCTCGGCCCCATCCTGGGCGGCTTCATGGTTGACCAGGGCCTATGGCGCTGGATCTTCTTCATCAACGTGCCCATCGGCCTGCTGGGCATCTTCCTCGCGTCGCGCTGGCTACGACCACCCCAGAGTCTGAAATCCATACCCCTCGACATGTGGGGGCTGCTGACCGCGGCCGTCGGCGCGGGGGCCATTCTATACGGGGCCTCCATCATCGCCGACCACGGCTGGACGGACCCTCAGGTACTGGCCCTCTTCGCCGTCGGGCTGGTCAGCCTGGCCATCTTCGCCTACATCGAGCTGTTCCGGGCGGATTATCCCCTGCTGAACCTGCGCCTGTTCCAGAATCGAGTGTTCCTCAACGCCAGTATGGTCGGCTGGGTCAGCGTGCTGGCGCTGTTCGGCGCAGAGTTCCTGATGCCGCTCTACCTGCAAGCCTTGCGCGGCCTGTCCGCATTGCAGACGGGCTTTACCCTGCTGCCGCTAGCCGTCGCGGCGGCCATCGCCACGCCAGTCGCCGGCCGTTTCTACGACAAGATCGGGCCGCGCCCTCTGGTCGTAACGGGATTCTCCATCCTGGCCCTCAATACCTGGCAGCTATCGCAGCTTCAGGCCGACACGCCTGTCACGTGGATCATGTTGCTGCTCGCGCTGCGCGGCATCGCACTGGGCATGACCGTTCAGACAACCTTTGTGACGGCGTTGGGCCAGGTCCCCATCCCGCAGATCGCACGAGCGTCGTCCCTCGTGAACTCGTCGCGTCAGCTCGTCCAGGCCCTCGGCGTCGCCGTGCTGGCGACGGTTCTCGCCAGCACGCTCTCACCCCAGGTAAGAGTCGTGCAGGCGCAATTCCAGGAGCAGGCCGCGCAAAACACAGCCCATCACGCCGGGCTGTGCCAGGCAGCCGGCATGGCGCCATCGGCGACGGTGACGCCCAGCGTGCCACCCGAGACCCAACCTATCATCAGGCAGGCCTGCATAGAGACTGTCGCCGGTTTCGAGAAGACCTACTTGTTGACCTTCGTGGCATCCCTCATCGCCCTGGGGCTGGGAGCGTTTCTACCGGGCTGGCCGATGAAATGGGCAGGGCGAAGACCCGCTGATGCGCCCCAGGCCGCAGCGAGCGGCCACTAAGCACGGCTCTCACGCAAAGTCGCAGCAGGGGGCCAGAGGGCACTCAGTACAGCGGGGAGCATCGCGGCGGCACATCTCGCGGCTCAGGCGGTGCAGCCGGGTGTGCAACAGGCGGACGGCCGCCGTATCATCGCCCAGAGCAGTTTCGAGAGCTGCGTGGGATTGGGTGGGGGTAAGACCCGCCTGAACCAGGCCAAGCCGCGTCACGCATCGATGCACATGATCGTCCACCGGTAGCGCAGGTCGGCCAAGCCCGAACAGCAGCACACAGGCGGCCGTCTTAGGTCCCACGCCAGGCAGGGTCGCCAGCCAGCGGCGGGCATCGGCCAGCGGCGCGGCCGCGAGGGGAGCAAGGGTCACCTGGCCGCCGTTGGCCTCGGCCAGGCCGTTTAGCGCCAGATGGATGCGGTGCGCTTTGACCCGCGCCAACCCGCTGGACCAGATCACCTCGGCCACAAGCGTCTCTGGCGCGGCCCGCAGCGCGTCCCAGGTGGGAAAGGTCGCGCGAAGGGCGGCGTGTGCCGCCCCGCTGTCGCGGGTATGCTGCGACAGAATGGTTCCCACTAGCTCGTCTACAGGATCATCAGGCAATGTATAGACCCGGTCTCCCTGGGAGGCCGGGTCTTCGTCAGCCAGCACGGCCAGGACGGCGCGCAGCTTGTCAGGGGGTACGGCTCTCACGCGCTGCGTTCGACGGCCACGTGAGCCAGGCGTTCAAGGGCCTGGCGGGCAGCCACGGGCGGAAACCAACTCAGCGCCGCCACGGCCGCGTCGGCGTAGGCGCGCGCGTCGGCCAGGGCCAGGTCGAGCGCGTTCCCCTCCCTCACCACGTCAATGACCTCAGCCACCGCGTTCATGTCGCCCGCCAGGGCATCCGCCAGCGGAGCCGCCCCGTCAGCGCTGGCATATAGGGCCGGAAGCGTCAACATCCTCTGCCCCACCTCCAGCCCAGCAGGCTTGCCGAGGCCCTCCGAGTCGGCAAGGAAGCCCAGCGCATCATCCGCGATCTGCCAGGCCAGGCCCAGGCGCTCGCCATAGGCGCGCAATGCCGACACGCCCGCTTCCTCCGCCGCCCCAAGAATCGCGCCACACTCGGCGGCCGTAGCAAACAAGGCGGCCGTCTTGCCATACATGCGAGTCAGGCATTCGTCGCGACCGGGCACGCTACGCCGTGTGGTGAGCTGCGCCAGTTGAGCCACGCATATCGTCATCAAACAATCGGAGAAGACGCGCACGACACGCGGGCTGCCGGTCTCGGCAGCGAAAGCCGCCGCGCGCGCAAAGAGGTAGTCGCCCGCCAGCACCATGACTTCGGCGCTGAGGTGCGCGTTCAGTGCGGGATGGCCCCGGCGGATGAAGGCCTGGTAAATCACGTCGTCATGCACCAGGGAAGCAACGTGGAGCGTCTCTACAGACGCCGCCAGCGACAAGGTGGGGGCCACTGCTGCCGCTGCGAGCTGGCCGCTGAGTAGCGCCACCATCGGGCGCAGGCGCTTGCCGCTAGCGCCAAACGCGGCGCGAATAATGTCCCGAATGAAAAGGTC
>CAZJJF010000045.1:0-11400 GCA_964546245.1 uncultured Anaerolineales bacterium | reverse complement strand
GTACTCGGTGCGCTACACTTCCGGCAGACTCGACTCAAGGTCTGCCATCTCGGTGGCAATACCGTCCAAAGCGAGTGCAGATGGTCGCTGCGCAACCGAATCGGAAAGCATCAGGCCAGCCTTTCAGGTCGTTAGCCTCGTTTCGTTTAGAACATTATAAACGATTTCAATATTGGGGACGAGTCTATACCCACGCGCAACCCTGTTCCCTGCAACCCCAGGCCAGGCGCTGCGTATACTTAAGAAGGACGAACCATACCAGGGATGTGCCAGGAGACCCACCATGAGCCAGGACATGGAGCCGCGCCCGCCGGCCCAGCCCCCCGAGTCAGCAGACCCCCAACAGCCAGCCGCCGAGCCAGCCTCTTCCGCGCCCGCGTCACCTCTCCCCGGCCCTGACCCCGCGGCCGCTGATGCGCCGGCCGCCCTGCCTTCGGCGAGCGGCTTACCGCCCGCCCCCCTCCCTTCCCAGCAGCTACCGCCGCCATCGCCCTCCCGCTCCGGCTGCGCGCCGTCGCTCGTGCTCATCGTCGTCGCCCTCATTGTCTGCGGCCTCCTTGCGGCGGCGCTGGCCATTGGCGGCGCAATCGTCGGCGTAACCCGCCTCGACCGCTCGATGAACCTCCCCCTCGACGGGGGTCTGCGCGAGGTCGAAACGCGCTCCTTCGATGCGGGCGCCGCCCCGCGACTGGTCGTCCGCGCGGGCAATGGCCGCACCGAGGTGCGCGTCGGCGACGGGCGGACTGTCCAGGTTGAAGCAACCAAGCGCGCCAACGGCCCCAACGCTCAGCAGAAACTGGCGGGCATCCAGCTTGACATGAGCCAGTCCGCCGAGACCATTCGCCTCGGCTACCAGTACACCGGGCCGTCCTCCCTCCTCGGCCAGGGCGGTATCGCAGTGGACTACCTTGTCACGGTCCCCCGCACAACCGCCGTAGATATTGAGGCCGATAATGGCGAGATCATCGTAGACGGTGTCGCCGCCGAGGTCAGCGCCCGCTCGGACAACGGCGCAATCACCGCTCGCAGCGTGGACGGGCCGGTCAAGGTCGAAGCCGATAATGGGCGCGTGACCATCGATCGAACCCAAGGCCTGCTCGACGTTCAGACCAGCAACGGTGCGATCGACGCCACCGTCACCCAGGCCGACAACATGCGCCTCCGCAGCCGCAACGGGCCTATCACCTTTGCCGGCGCTCTGGGCGTCGGCCCGCACGAGATTCAGACCAGCAATGGGCGGGTAACGGTGTCGGTTCCCCCCGACCAGAAGCTGCAACTCGATGTCCAGACCGACAATGGCGCCATCAACAACAGCCTGCCCCTCGCAGGCGCGCAGACCGACCGCCGACGACTGACAGGCTCGCTGGGCAGCGGCGGCCCTGTGTTGGCAGTGCGCACGAACAACGGAAGTGTCACGCTGGCCACGCGCTAAGGGGAGTTGCGAGAGGCGGCCGGCCTGCTACTGAGCTGGCACACCGGGCACAAATAGTCTCCGCTGACAGCGACGGCCTGGAGCGTAGTGCCCCAGGCCGTCCTCATTTCCACCGCTCTGCCCGACTACGCGCCAATCATGTCGCGCACAATCTGCGCATACTCCTCGGCAATCATCGTCGCCCGCGCCTGCGAGTCGGCCTCACCATAGATAACGATAAACGGCTCGTCGGGGCTGGGCAGCATCAGCACCCACTCGCGCTCGGCGAGGCTCAACTGCAACCCCTCCGCGAGCGGCTCACGGACCTCCCCGAACCGCTCGTGCAGCTCGCGCATGATGCGGCCGCGCCGATCCCACGGGCATTCCACCCGCCGGTCGGCCCGATGCGCGGAGGGCAGCCCATCGACCACCTCGGACAGGCGCATGCCCTGGCGGGCGAGATACTCCAGCAGCTTGGCAACCCCAAACAGGCCATCAATCGTCGGTTGGAACGAGGGAAACACCGCATTCCCCAGTCCATCGACCGCCAACGCCACCTCCTCATGGCGAGCCGCCTTCATCATCTCGGCAAGGTCGAGGCGCGTTCGCCACACCTGGCCGCCCAACTCGTCAGCGATGCGCTCAAAGCCGTGCGACGCGGTCACAGGAATGACAACCACACTGCCCGGCCGGTCGCGCCAGGCCAGCCAGGCGAGGGCCGCCGCCGCCGTGGTCTCCGGCACCTGCCGCCCCATATCGTCCACGAGGAACATGCGCTCGCCGCCCACATCCAGCCGTACGCCCAGGTGAGCCGTCACAGCCTGGGTGATGAGGCGCAACTGCTCCCGTTCATGATCAAACTCCGTGCGGAGAATTGACATCCGATTCTCATCAAGCTGCGCGTTGAGGGCCACCACGTTACAACCCAGGTCAGTTAATGCGGCCGGCAGAATGCGACTTGTCGGCGCGTTGGCGCAGTCGACGACAACCTTGAATCCAGCCGTACGAATCGCCCCGGTATCGAGAGCCTTGCCAAAGCCCGCCGCATAACGTTCTTGAACCTGGGGCATCTCCTGGATAGTGCCAATCTCGTCAAGATAGACGCGGCGATAGTCTTCGCGGAAGAACACCCGCTCTATCTCGCGCTCAACGCTGCGACTCAGGTTCATACCGTCGCTGTCATAGAAGCGAATGTCGACGACACGGCTATCGAAGGGTGACGTGCGCACGTGGATGGCGCCAGCGGCCTTGTCGCTCGAGACGAAATAGCGCATCACCGGGATCGGCACTGAATTGGTATCGTGGACATGGATACCGGCTGACGGCAGACCGGCAATGATTGCCCGCTTTAGCATCCGCGCTGCGCGTGTGGGGTCGCGGTTGATGACCACGCTAGACCCTTGCGGCAGAATTGTGGCATAGGCTGCCCCGAGCCGGGCAGCGAAGTCCGGCGTCAGGTCAACATTTACCAGGCCCGACACGCCGAAGCGGCTGAACAAGGTGCGGCGGCCCTGCGATCCCCAGATGATGGAGGTGCGCACACTCGACCCCGCATCGATGGCCTTGCCCGGCCAGATCTTGACGCCGCCATGAATGGTAGCCCCCTCTTCGACGGTCGTCCCATTGCCAATGACCGCCCCCTCGTACACGGAAGTACGATTCTTGAGGTTACACGAGCGGCCGATAATAGCGCCCCGCACCTCCGCATTCTCGCCAATGTAACAGTTGCGCCAGATGATGCTACGATCCACATAGGCGCGGTTATCCACCACCGTGAACGAGCGAATTACGCTCGGCCCCTGTACCACCACGCCGCCCTTAATCTTCACGCCGTGGCCCAGATAGATAGGGCCATACATCTGTGCGTCGGGTGCGATATCGACATCACCGTCCACCCAGATGTCGCCGCCAATGTTGCGACCCAGTTCGATGCCCCTCACCTTATGCTGCAGCACGTCCGCGTTGGCTTGCATGTACTCCTGGAGCGTGCCGACATCCGTCCAGTAATCGTCGCTAATGTAGCCGTACAGAGTCTCACCCGCCTCTAGCATGGTGGGGAACAGGTCTTTGGCAAAGTCGAAGGGGACATCGGCCGGGATATCATCCAGCACGGACCGATCGAGAACATAGATACCCGTATTGACGGTATCGGACATGACCTCGCCCCAGCTAGGTTTCTCCTGAAATCGAACGACACGTCCCTCAGCGTCGGTGACCACGACGCCGTACTCCGGCGGCCGAGGTACGCGATGCAGCACGATCGTGACGCGCCCATCGTGGGCGCGGTGAAACTCAAGGGCGGCGCCGAGGTCAATGTCCGTCACGGCGTCGCCGCTGATCACCAGGAACGGGCCGCTTAGCCTGTCTGCCGCATTCTTGACGCTGCCAGCCGTGCCCAGGGGTTGCTCTTCAACGCTATACTCGATGTGCAACCCCATCTCGCTGCCATCGCCCAGATAATCCTGAATCTGGTCCGGCATATACTGAAGCGTGACGACGAGATCGAGGATCTGATGACGACACAACAGGTCGCGGATATGCCCAATAACCGGCTTGGTGGCAATGGGTACGACGGGCTTCGGACGGCCCACGGTCAACGGTCGCAGGCGCGAGCCAGCGCCGCCCGCCATCACCACCGCCTTGATTCTCGTGTCCAAGCGTTCTTGCGTCATACTGGCCGTGCCTTTCCGACATCGCATCTATCCTAACGTATCTTTCGTCGCCTGGCAAGTTGTCTCGGCTGCAACCTTTCCCGGCATCCTGCGTATAGCATGTCAGAAGCCTATCCTGGACACAACGGGCCAGACGCATTCCGCGCTTCCCCTGCGCGCGGCTCTGGCTGGAGGAACCTATGAGCGAGACGACGAATCCAACACCAAGCACCCCCAACGAGCCACCCAAGGGCGAACCCCGCCCCGACCTGACGCAAGACCTGCGCGGGCTTGCCGATACGTTGGAGCAGGCCGTGCGCGGCCTGGCCAGCAGCGAAAAGGCAAAGGATCTAGAACAAGAACTGCGCCGTGGTTTCGGCACCCTGCGTAGCCAGACCGAGACGGCCCTGAAAGATGCTAAGGTTCCCGATGCTGCCCAAGAGTTTAGCGCTCAGGCCAGGCGCGTCGCCGGTGACGCTGTGCAGGCCAAGCCAACCCAGCAAGTGCTGTCCATCTTTGCCAGGGGCGTCGCCAGCCTGAATCAGCAGCTAGCAAAGTACATTACGGAAGAGCAAGCGTCTCGCTCGCCTGCCCAGGACAAGGCCGACGAAGCGCCTCCCGCTGGCAACGACCCGAGCATCTAGTCAGCGTAACGATTGTCCATCCTGCAGCACAGCCGCGCCTGAGCGCGGTTGTGCTATATTTCGCCACCTTCCACCTCCATCGAAACAGGCAGTAGCTCATAGCGAACCAGGCCGTCGTCATCCTCCCGCTCGCGCACCCGTTGCTGCGTCTCCAGCACGTCGAGGTGCCCCACGACCTCCGACAAGCCCAGGAACAAGGCGGCGGTAGGCAACTGCGGAAACAGGCCCAATGTCAGGTCATACGCCGTGCGCGGGCCGTCTGCGAGCAAGGCCGCTACCTGTTCGGTTCGCTCGGCGTGGTGCGCCAACCGCTCGTCAATCAGCGCGCGATGATCAAGCACCGGCGGCCCATGTCCGGGCCAGGCCACGCCAATATCCATCTCCGCCACACGCTTCAGCGAGGCAATATAATCGACGAGACTACGGGCGCGCTGCTGAACGCCAATCGGTGGTTCCAGCAGCGGATTGGAGCTGACCTTGAGCAGGAGGTGATCGCCAGCGATCATCTGCCGTGAGCGCGGCTCATAGAGGCTGATATGGCTGCCTGCATGGCCCGGCGTGTAGAGCACCCGCCACGGCGCGCCCCCCATCCAGACCGTATCGCCGTCATGCACCGTCTCGACCACCGCGTTCGACGGCAGCGACTCGGCGTACTCGGCGGTGGCGCTGAGGGATTGCGTCATGCGCAGGCGGCGCTCAGCAGGCACGCCAGCCCGCGTCCAGAACTCCGAGAAGTAGCGGCCACGCGCCGCCCACTCGCCCGCTGTATCGTCCAACCATAACTTCGAACGCGGATGAGCCACCACCACCGCGCCGCATGCCGCTACCACGCGCCCCAGCAGGCCATAGTGGTCCATATGAGCGTGAGTCAGCACAATCTGCGCCACCTCTTCGACGCGCCGCCCGTAGCCTGCCAGCCCCGCCAGCAGCGCATCCCAGGCCGCCTCGGTCTTCGGCCCCGCATCGATCAACGTCAGCGGTTCACCATCGACGAGATAGGCATTCATGGGTCCGACGGGAAACGGTGTCGGCACGCTGATGGGCAGAACGCGCGGCGATAGGCCTGTCATCCTGGAACTTCTCCCGACTGGATAAGCACGTTCCACAGCCCCCGCTGGCACACGTCGCCCTTGTGATTGACGACGCTCACGGCCAGAATCACCTGACCCCCGCCGAGGCGCGGTACAGCCTTCGTCTCGGCGACACGGGCAGTCACGTGGATCGTATCGCCGATAAAAATCGGCTTGCTAAACTTCCACTCGTCGATGCCCCGAAAGGCCAGGGCGGTCCCCTCGATAACGCCCATGCGCGCCAGCAAACCCGTCGCGATGCTCAACCCCAGCGCGCCGTGGGCAATGCGCTGGCCGAAGGGCGTCTCAGCCGCCCACACCGCGTCGCTGTGCAACTGCGTCCAGTCGCCCGTGAGACCGGAGAACTGCACGATATCTGTTTCGGTAATCGTGCGGCCCGGCGATACCATTTCAACCCCAACCTGGAACTCCTCGAAGTAGAGGCCCCGCGCCCTGCGGTCCGTCATAACGGCTCCTTGTGGCTATGATTGGCGCAGGCGACCCGCGCCGCGCCTCTATTCTACAGTCGTCACCGCGCAAGGCCAAACATTTCACACTCATTTTTCCTTTTCATTACTCTGTCGCGTCCCTCCTGAATTACAATTAGCGTGACTCCGCCCTTAGCCCCGCGCAAGAGAGAAGGTGAGGCATGCGGTTGCTAACTCGGTTGAAGGCCTGGCGGCATCGCGCGCTGCTCCTTCCGCTGTTGGCGCTGGCCCTGGCGGCCTGTGGGCCGTCGCCCGCGCCCCCGCCACCTGTCGCCCCGCCCAACGGCAACCTGGCCACCCCACCAGCCGCCGTGCGCCCGGCGGCCGCAGCGGCGACTCCCTCCGCCACTGCTACCGCGCCCGCCCCAGCTGGATGGCAGCGCTTCACCACGGCCGATGGCCTTGGCTCGAATGATATACTGGCCGTGCGCGCCGCCGACATCAGTCCGACGGGTATTGAGACCGCCTGTATCACACATGGCTCCCCCCTCGCCGGGTCCGTCTGGGTCGGTAGCGCGGGCGGAGGCCTGAGCTGGTGGGCTGGCGCAGTATGGCAGACCGTCACCCATGCCACCCCCGGCGTCAAGCTCGCCGCCGACACCATCCCGTCCCTGTTCGTCATGCCGCGTGGCCGGGTTCTCATCGGCACGAGCGCCGGCCTGAGCACCCACTGCCCCAACAAGCAGAGCCTGCTCTGGCAATTCTCACCTCAGGTCTGGCAGCCGCCGACGGGCGCTGTGCAGGCCATCGCCGTGGTCAACAACTCCCACTGGTACGGGCTGGCGGATGGGGTCCAGGGCATGTGGCAGGGCAAGGAAGCCTTCACCTTCGGCCCCGCCCAGGGGCTTGGCGCAGCCGACGTGCGCGCCCTGGCCGGCGACGCCCTCCTGCCCTACAGCCATGTCTGGGCCGGCACCTGGGGCGGCGGTATCACCCTGTTCGACGCCTCGTCGCGCCCCTACCGTCTGCGGCGCACTTTCACCAGCGCCACCTCCGGGCTGGGCGGTGACCACGTCACAAGTCTCGCCATCGACCCCGGCACGCCGACTGACCGCCGCGTCCTCTGGGTAGGTTTCGCCGCCGACCCCGAAACAGGTCATCCGGCGGGTGTCAGCCGCTACGAGTTCAACATGGCCCGCCCTACCGAAGGCGTATGGGAGACCTTTCCGGCCGACGGCAGTGGACTGCCCGCCGCCAATGTTCAGGCCGTGGCCGTAGATGGCAGCGGCGACGTGTGGGTCGGCACGACGGCCGGCCTCGCGCGGCGCGACAAAACGAATGGCGCGTGGACAGTGTATACCGCCGCCAACACCGGCGGCCAGCTCGGTGTCGACAACGTTTCATCCATCAGCCTCGCCCCCGACGGGACACGCTGGTTCGGTACGCGCGGTGGCGGCGTCGTCGCCCTGAGCGGCCCCCCACCCCCGCCCCTCGCGATCACACCAACCCCCGCGCCGGCCGCGCGGCAATTTCTCCCACTTCTCCAGCGCTAATACCCAACCATGCTGGCAGGGTTCAGGCAACACCTGGACAGCCAGCGAGTCGCTGACTACAATTGCCTCTCACTCAGGAAGGGGCGACGGAATGATATCTGGATCAGCTGGGGTGCTGACATTCTTGTTCACCGACATCCAGGGCAGCACCCATCTGTGGGAGCAGCATCCCCACGCCATGGCCATCGCCCTGGCGCGTCACGACGAGTTGCTCCGGCAGGCCGTCGAAGCGAACGCGGGGCGCATCTTCAAGACCGCCGGTGACGCCGTATACGCCGCCTTCAGCCGGCCGCAGGCAGGCCTGGCCGCAGCCCTGGCCGGCCAGCGCGCGCTTATCGGCGAGGCGTGGCAAGAGACGGGGCCGTTGCGCGCGCGCATGGCCCTCCATACAGGCATAGCGGACGCCTGCGATGGTGACTATTTCGGCCCGCCGCTCAGTCGGCTCGGCCGTCTCATCAGCGCCGGCCACGGCGGCCAGATTCTCGTCTCAGCAGCCACCTACGAGTTGATTCGCGACAGCCTACCCGACTCCGTCTCGCTCCGCGACCTGGGCGAGCAGCGGCTCAAGGACCTGGCCCGGCCAGAGCACATCTACCAGGTGCTTGCCCCCGGCCTGCCATTGGACTTTCCGCCCCTCCGTAGCCTGGCGAACCACCCCAACAATCTCCCCGCCCAACCCTCGCCGCTCGTCGGCCGCGAGGGCGAAATGGCCGATGTCCAGGCCCTCCTGGCGCGGGATGATGTCGCGCTAGTCACGCTGACCGGACCGGGTGGGACAGGCAAGACGCGACTCAGTCTACAGGTGGCGGCTAGCCTGATCGACCAGTTCAATGACGGTGTCTTCGTCGTCAGCCTGGCGGCGGTGGCCGATCCAGCCCTGGTCCTGCCTGCCATTGCTCAGGCCCTCGATATCCGCGAGGCCGGTAGCCGCCCCGCTGCGGACGCGTTGCGCGACTCACTCCACGATAAGAATATGCTCCTGGTGCTGGATAATTTCGAACAGGTTGTGGACGCTGCCCCGGCCGTCGCCAGCCTCCTGGCCGACGCCCCTCGCCTCAAGTTGCTGGTGACCAGTCGCACCGCGCTCCGAGTTCGCGTGGAGCGCGAGTATCCCGTGCCTTCGCTGGAACTGCCGCCCACCGACGACCCGCGCCGCCTGATCCTCGAGCCCCACCCGGCCATGACCGCCGCCCGCATCAGCCAGTACGCCGCCGTGCGCCTGTTCATCGAGCGCGCCCGCGCTGTCAGGTCCGATTTCGAGGTCACCAACGATAACGCCCCGGCCATCGCCGAGATCTGCACCCGCCTCGACGGCCTGCCGCTGGCTATCGAACTGGCCGCGGCGCGCGTTCGCCTCCTGTCGCCCCAGGCCATTCTCCAGCGCCTCGACCACAGCCTCGCTCTGCTCACAGGTGGCGCGCGCGATCTGCCCCAACGGCAGAAGACGCTGCGCGATACTATCGCCTGGAGCTATGACCTGCTGGATGAGACCGAGCAGCGGCTATTTCGCCGCCTCGGCGTCTTTGTCGGCGGCCTCTCGCTCGAAGCCGCCGACGCCGTCGTCAGCGATAACGACACCGACTCAGCCCTGGACGGCATCGACTCTCTGGTCGCCAAGAGCCTCCTAACCCAACACGCCGACGGCGCGGGCGACCCGCGCTTCCGCATGCTGGCAACGATTCGCGAGTTCGCCACCGACGCCCTGACCGCCTCCGGCGAGGCGGACGCCATTCGCCTGCGCCACACCCGTTACTACCAGGCTTTTACCAAGCAGGCCGTCCGCGAACTTCATCGGCGCGACCAGCTACTGTGGACCATTCGACTGGAGCAGGAGTTGGACAATGTGTGGGCGGCTCTGGGGTGGGCCCTCGATCACCAGCAGACCGACCTTGCTCTGGAGATAGCCTGGCAGATGAGCACGTTCTGCGACATACGGGGCTACCTCAGCCAGGGCCGTCACTGGCTAAGCGCGGTAGCGGCCGCCATTCCCAACCCGACCGCCGAACAGCGCCTCAAGCTCAGCGCCGGCGCCGTTCTGCTGGCCTTGCGACAGGGCGCGCTGGCTGAGGCGCGCGAGATGAGCCAGGAGGCCCTCGCCCTCGCCCCAACCGTCCCGGACCCTCGGCTGCAGGCGGCAATCGCGCGCAACGTGGGACTGGTCGCCCTCTACAGCGGCGACATCAAGAGCGCCATCGACTGGCACGAGCAGGCCTTCCAGCAGTTCACCGCGACCGGCGCCGATGCCGACGCCGCCGCCATGCGCGGCAACATAGCCATCCTGTATGCTCTGGCCGGCCAGCTCGACCTCGCCGAGACCAACGCTCGCCAGTCGACCCAGTTGGCAGACCGAGCCGGCGACCTGATCACTAGCGCCCGAGCGACCTGGGTACTGGGCTTCGCCGCCCTGCTACGCCAGGACTATGACCGCGCCGAGGTTCATCTGAAAGACGCGTTACGCCGCCTTCACCCCCTGGGTGAGAAGCTCTTCACCAGCAACAGCCTCATCAGCCTGGCGGTTCTCGCCGTTGGCCGCGGCGAGGGCGAACGAGCCGCCCGCCTCTTCGGCGCGGAGGAGCGCGTGCGCGAGGTGCGCGGCGCGATCGTGCCTACCCCGGCCGTCTACGCGCGGTTTGTCGCGACGCTGCGCGAGAACTTCCCCGCCGACATGGTCGAACGAACCTGGGCGGCGGGCCGCGAGATGAGCCTCAATCAGGCCATCGCATACGCGCTCAATGAGGACGATGACGACGAACCCCCACCGCAGCAGGCCGCCGCACTTGTGTGACACGCCCATGGCGGCGATAATCTCTCCATGCACGATTTCGCCCGCATTGCCGCCGCCGCCGCGTCAACCCGCAGTCGCCTTGAAAAAGCCTCCCTGCTGGATGGCTACTTCGCGCGCCTCGACGACGCCGACCTGGCCCGCGCCGCGCGCTTTCTCAGCGGCCAGGCCTTCCCCCTCAACGACCAGCGTGTACTGGGTGTCGGCTGGGCGCAGGTTCGCGACGCCTTGCTGACCGTCGTCCCCACGCCCATAGACGAGTTATACGCCCTCAGTGTCAGGCTCGCCGACCTCGGCGACATGACCGGCGAATTACTCCACCGCCGCCCCGACCCGCCGCCCACCCTCACCCTCGCCGATGTCGCCGCCCTGTTCGATGCGCTGGCATCGGCGCGCGGTAGCAAGGCCCGCGTGCAACTCCTGGTCGACACCCTCACCCGCGCCACCGCCGAGGAAGCCCGCTACCTGGTCAAGATCATCATGGGCGAGCTACGCATCGGGCTGAACGAGGGCCAGGTAGAAGACGCGCTGGCTCGCGCCTACGGCGTCACCGTTGCCGAGGTGCAGCGCGCCAACATGCTCCTCGGCGACATCGGCGAAACGGCCGTTCTCGCCCGCCACGGACGACTGGCCGATGCCCGCATGCGCCTGTTCCACCCCCTCAAGTTCATGCTGGCCTCGCCGGCCGAGAGCGCGGGTGCCGTCGCGCGCCTGCTGCCCGACGGCTGCCGCGTCGAGGACAAGTTCGACGGCGTGCGCGCCCAGGCCCACAAGCAGGGTGACCGCCTGGCTATCTACTCGCGCACCCTGGACGAGGTCGCCCACCGTTATCCGGAACTCAACGCACCCCTGCGCGCCCTG
>CAZJJF010000044.1:0-15165 GCA_964546245.1 uncultured Anaerolineales bacterium | reverse complement strand
GCGAAGGTGGGCAGCATGGGCGCGGCGGCCGGGCTGGGCAGCGGAGCCTGGCCGAACAGGCTCATCAGGCCGGCGAGCAGGCCCAATAGCCAGAACAGCAGCAGGTTGAGCAGGTAGCCAATGATGAGGAGGATGTTGGCCACGATAGCGATGGCAATACCCACGATGTCGAGGATGCTCACGCTGTAGCGCGTCGGGAGCAACAGGGCGACCAGGGCGATGGCGGCCAGGGTGGCCAGGGCGAGTTGTGCCCAGCGGTTCTTGATACCGGGCGCGACATCTACGCCGCTGGCCTGCCAGCGGCTCGCCAGCAACTCCAGCCGCGCCTGGCTGAGGAGCAGCAGGCCCACCACGAAGTAGATCAGCACATTGGCGATAACACCGCCGACCGGCGGGCGATCAATCTGGAGGACGGCGCGCAGGCCGACCTGGGTCAGCCCGGCCATGACGACGATGATAACGCCACCGGTGAAAAACAGGCTTTGCAGGCTGCCCAGGCTGACCATGGGGCTGAAATCCGGCCCGGCCGGCTCCTGGTCGAGGTCGGCGAGCCAGCCCGCAATATCCGTCGATCCCATCCAGGTGAAGAAGACCAGCACCAGAGCAGCCACGTATTCCAGGGAGAAGATAGTTGTCGGATCGGCCTGCCATTTCGCCATGTCGGCGACCAGGGCGCGCCAGCCTGGCACAGCGTAGCTCAGTAGCTTGATGACGAAGAGAATCACGACCCACTCGGCGAGCCGAAAGCTCCACCACTCGCTGCCGCTGATGCGGTACTGCTTCACCATCCGCGCCGAGAAGAAGGCTTCCAGGCTGATGAGAAACACGCCTATAACCAGGTAGGCCGCGCTCCAGGTGGGCGCGAAGGTCTGGAAGAAGGTGGCGGCGCTCAGCGCGATACAGGCGAACATGACCGCGATGAGCAGGGGGCGCAGGACACGGAAGAAGGGGGGCATCGTTCAATGACTCCCTTACCTCGCCTGCGCCCCGTCCAGGCGGGCCAGCTCGGGTACTTCGGTCTCATAGGTGATAATGGCTGACGGTACACCCAATTGGGCCGCTGTGCCACTATCGGGGCCGTGGGTCAGAATCAGCGTCGGGCTAAAGCCAGCCCGTTTGAGGTGCAGCAGGAGCGGAGCCAGGTCTGGCGGCTCGACCGGCGTCACCAGCGCCACCGTCGCGCCCCAGCCGAGGCTCCCCGTCACGGCGCGCACCCAGTCGGCGAAGGGCAGCGCGGGACTGGTCTCGGCGCGGGCCAGGACATCCAACGCCTGCATCAGATGCGCCTGGCCGTGGCTTGGCGGCAACGCGGCAGGCGCAGCCTGGGTCAGGGAGTCGCGGCCATTGACGGCCAGCCCGCCCGCCTGGTCGAGGCCCTGGAGATGATAGAGAATGGATGCCGCCACTGTGACCCCCGTCTCCGAGGCAAAGTAGTTCCAGCGCGGGTCGTAGGCGGCTTCGTCGAGGTTGAGCAGGACCATCGTCTCCAGCGCGATGGCTGGCTCGTATTGCTTGACCAGCAGATCGCCGGTCGCCGCGCTGGCGGTCCAGTGGATATGGCGCGGCGAGTCGCCGACCTGATAGGGGCGCACGCCGCGCACCCGGGCGGGGTCCTCGAACAGGCGCTGGCGGTGGCGCAGGCTGACGAAGGGCGAGCGGGTCGGCAGGCCCAGACGGCCCAACGGGACGATCTTGGGGTAGATGGTGATCGCGCTGGCCGGGGCCTCGTTCGCCTCCTGCTCGCCGAAGCCGAAGACATCCCCCGCGTTGGCGGTCAGCGGCCCCAGGCGGTATACGCCCCGCCGCCGACAATCCAGGGTATAGTCCAGGCTGGTGGTCTCGCGGGGCCAGAGGGACACCACGCGGCGCGCGAAGGGCGGGCTGATGAGGGCGATGGGCAGGCTCTCGTGGAGGCGGACATAGGGGATAGGCAAGAGGCTGGTGTTGCAGACGGTTAGCCGGACCGGAACCTGTTCGCCGTAGAAGGCGCGATTCTGGTAGGCGCGTTCGCCGCGAATTGAGCGCACCGCGTGGCGCGTCCACCACTGGGTCAGGATGGCGAGCATGCCGAAGATGTAGATGACGTAGAAAAAGAAGTCAACGCGCAGGACGGCGGCGATCAAGAATAGTAGGATGAGAAAGCCCCAGAAGTTCCGCATCCGGCCTCCCGCTAAGTCCGCTGGGCAAGAGGGACCGGGACCGCGGCCAGGATTTCGGTGATGATGCTCGATGCGCTACGGCCGCGCAACGCACTCTCCGGCTTGATGAGCAGGCGGTGAGGTAGGGCGACTGGGGCGAGGCGCTTGATGTCGTCGGGCAGGACATAATCGCGGCCACGCACCGCCGCCCACGCCTGGGCGGCCTTGAACAGGGCGAGCGACCCGCGCGGGCTGGCCCCCAGCGCCACGTCGCGGTGACTGCGGGTAGCGGCGACCAGAGCGGTAATGTAGTCCACCAGACTGTCGTCCACGTGAACGTCCCACACGACAGGCTGGGCGGCCAGCACGGCGTCGGCAGAGGCGACGGGGCCGACGCTGTCGATGGGGTGCTGGCGTTGCAGCGCGCGCAGAATCTGCCCCTCCTCGGCCTGGCTCGGGTAGCCGAGGCTGAAGCGAAGCAGAAAACGATCCAGCTGCGCCTCTGGCAGCGGGAACGTGCCTTCGTACTCGATGGGGTTCTGGGTCGCCATGACCAGAAAGGGGCGCGGTAGCCGGTGAGTGACGCCGTCGGCGCTGACGGTGCGCTCCTGCATGGCTTCTAGCAGCGCGGCCTGGGTGCGTGGCGTGGCGCGATTGATCTCGTCGGCCAGAAGAATGTGGGTGAAGACCGGCCCAGGGCGAAACTCGAAGCTGGCAGTGGGCTGGTGATACACGGAGACGCCAGTCACGTCGTTGGGCAGCAAGTCGGGGGTGCATTGCAGGCGCTTGACATCCATGCCCAGCGACTGGGCCACGGCCCGCGCCAGCATCGTCTTGCCCACGCCCGGCACGTCTTCGAGGAGGATGTGCCCCTCGACCAGCAGCGCCACCACCAGCAACTCGATGGCCTCGCGCTTGCCGATTATGACGCGCTCGACGTTGCCGATAAGGGCCTGCGACAGCGATTGTACCGTGGTAAGCTCCGCCATCCACCCTCCGCGCGGGACACACTGGTTGAGATTGTAAGCCCGTTGGTCACGTGGGGCAAGAGAGCGCCTGGCGGCCAGGGATTGGCGATAAGCGGCGGCCGTGGTCGGTCGCCAGTGGTCAATGTTCACGCTATGTTTGGCCCGACTCCGCGCATCGTGCTACAATTAGGCTACGTAACTTGTGCAGGAGGACTGAAACGCATGATAGAGGAAACTCAGGTGGGGGAGATGGTAGCCGATGAAATGGCGGCCTCCACCGAGATGGTCAAAACGATGGAGGTCGCTACCCCGGCCGAGAAGCCGGCGAAAGCCGCACCCCCTCGTCGTCTACGGCTGGACGAGTTGAAGCCCGGCGCGGTTGTGCCTGGCACGGTCAAGAACATCACCCAGTTCGGTGCCTTCGTCGATATTGGGGCCGAGCAAGAGGGGCTGGTGCACATCTCTGAGTTGTCGGAGAACCGCGTGCGCCGCGTCGAGGATGTCGTCAAGGTCGGTCAGGCGGTGGAGGTGACGATTCTGGAAGTCGATCCAAATCGCCGCCGCATCAGCCTGTCGATGAAGGCGCGCAGCGACGTCTACGATGCGCCCGAGCCGGTCCAGGACGACGACCGCGAGCCGACGCTGACCACCATGCAGGCAGCCTTCCTGAAGGCGCAGCAGAAGGCGCAGGCCGATGCCAGGGCCAAGAAGGCGGCCGATACCGACGCTAAGGCGCGCAAGGACCAGGAAGACATCCTCAATCGCACGCTGACTCAGCACCGCGACCGGAAGTAACCCTGCCACATCCGCCCATGGCTCTGGCCGTCGCCATTCTGGCGGCCGGCAAGGGGACGCGGATGCGCTCGCGCCTGCCCAAGGTGCTCCATCCCGTCGCCGGCCGTCCTATGCTCCAGCATGTATTGCGCACCGCCCACGCCCTCGACCCAACCCGTCTGGCGGTCGTCGTTGGCCTGGGCGATGATGTGCGTTTGGCCCTGGATCTGCCGGCCGAGATCGTCGTGCAGGCCGAACAGCGTGGGACAGGGCATGCCGTAGCCCAGGCTGAGCATGTCCTGGTTGGACGCGCCCAGACTGTTCTGGTGCTATACGGGGATACGCCTCTGCTGACGGCGAGAACGCTGCGGCGACTGGTGGAGGCCCATCACCGCGACAGTTCGACGATCACGCTGCTGACGACGCGCATCGCTGACCCGGCGCTACGACCCAATGGCCGCGTCGTGCGCGATGCGGCCGGCAGGGTGGAAGCGGTGGTCGAGATGGCGGAAGCGACGCCCGCCCAGCGCGCCATCGATGAGTGTAACATGGGTATCTACGCCTTCGAAGCCGACTGGCTGTGGCCCGCGCTGGCGCGAGTCAAGCCAAGCGCCGTCAAGGGTGAAATCTACCTGACGTCGCTCATTGGCATGGCGATTGCGGAAAGGCGGCGTGTCGACGCTGTCACCACCGACGACTATAGCGAGACGTTGGGCGTCGATACCCGCGCCCTGTTGGCCGAGGCGGAAACGGTGATGCAGCGCCGCCTGGCTCAACACTGGATGGCCGAGGGGGTCACGATGCGAGACCCATCGGCGACCTACATCGATATCGATGTGGAGATTGGCCCCGATACCACGCTCCTGCCAGGCACGCACCTCTTGGGGCGGACCCGAGTCGGCGAGGGCTGTGTGATCGGGCCGGATGCCGTCGTTCGGGATGCCGTGGTGGGCGACGGCTGCCGGATCGAGATGGCCGTGGTCGAGGGGGTGGCTGTGCCCGCCGGCGCGGCCATAGGACCCTATACCCATCTCTATCCTACCAGTAAGGCCGGTGGTGACTGCGCCGCCTAAGGAGGCGTGGTCTCGCAGGGGGACCACCAGGAGGAAGGTTTTTGGACCCCAACAGTAGTTACTGGCTCGAGGTGGCCCTGTACGCCATATTCTGGGCCTTGACAGCCTTTGCCGCTGCCGCTGAGACCGTCATCACCACCCTCAACCGCATCCGTGTCCAGGCCGCTGTCGAGCGTGGTCAATCCCGGGGCGGCGCGCTCAAAGGAATCGTCGGCGATCCCCGCCGCTCCCTCGCCACCGTTCTTGTTCTCAACACCATCGGCCTGATTGGCGGCGCTAGCTCGGCCATGCTGCTGGCGGCTACGGCCATGCCTGGCCCTGGTCAATACCTTACCGCCATTGGCCTCATCGCCCTGCTCCTCCTCGGCCAGTTCATCCCCAAAGCCATCGCCGTGCGCTGGCCGGAGCGAGTGGCGCTCTTTGTCGCGCGGCCCCTGGATATTATCGCCACCCTGCTTAGCCCGGTGGTCCGCCTGGTCGGTTTCCTTGCCAGTGGGGGCGCGTCCACCGAGATGCTGGCCCGCGAGGAGGAACTGCGCTTGCTCGTCGATGTCGGCGAGGAAGAGGGGCTGATCGAGGAAGAGGAACGCGACATGATCGAGGGCGTCATCGATCTGGGCGATACGGTCGCCCGTGAGGTGATGGTCCCGCGCATCGACATCGTCGGCGTCGAGGTGAACACGCCGTTGCGCGAGGCGCTGGACGTCATCATCGAGGCCGGCCATTCGCGCGTGCCGGTCTATGACGACACCATCGATCACATCATCGGCCTGCTGTACGCCAAGGACATTCTACGCATCCTGCGTGATGGGGAGGCAGAGCCGCCGCTGTCTGAAATCACGCGCCAGGCCTACTACATTCCCGAGTCCAAGCCCATCGACGATCTCTTGAGCGACTTCAAGCGCATGAAGGTTCACATCGCCATCGTCGTCGATGAGTACGGCGGCACAGCGGGCCTGGTGACTATCGAGGATCTGCTCGAGGAGATTGTCGGCGAGATTCAGGACGAGTATGACGTTGAGGAACCCATCAGCGAGACCATCTCCGCCCGCGAGACGATCTACGATGCCCGCATCGACCTGGATGATATTAACTACGAGTTAGACCTGGACCTGCCGACGGAGGATAGCGATACCCTGGGCGGCCTGATCTACAGTCATCTGGGGCGCGTGCCGGAGGTAGGCGACGAAGTGCAGGTGGGCAATGTACGGCTGACGGTGCTGTCCATGGAGGGACGGCGCATCGGCCGCGTCAAGCTCGTGACCGAGCCGCCTGCCGATTCGAGCACTGGCCCGCCTGGCGACAGCGCGAACGCTGATGCCGAGGTGGAGCGAGGGGAAGAAACATGGGACAAGCCACGCCGGATGAATGGGACGGCCTCGCCGAGCGCCTCATAGCCCGGGCAGTCGAGGCGCAACGCCGGGCCTACGCCCCCTATTCCCACTATCCTGTCGGCGCGGCCCTTCTGACCCGCGCCGGTTCCGTCTACACGGGGGTCAACGTTGAGAATGCTGTGTTCCCGTTGGCCACCTGCGCCGAGCGTACCGCTGTCGTGCGGGCCGTGGCCGAGGGTGACACGGATTTCGTGGCCCTGGCCGTGGTGACGCGGGATGGGGGTAGCCCGTGTGGCTCGTGCCGTCAGGTGCTGCGCGAGTTCAACGCGGGCGACCTGCGGGTGTTCATTGCCACCCCCGACGGCCGTTATCGGGAGCGTCGCCTGGCCGACCTGCTCCCTGATAGCTTCGGCCCCCAGAATCTCGCTTTCTAACCCCGCCAGCGGTATAGACAGGCTGTGCCCGGCGTGCTACAATTTGAGGGCGCTGCGGTTGTCGACACGTGTACTGTCGCCGTCACACGGTAGCCCCGCCTCGCGCGCTGCCACCCCTTTATCTAGTGCCAAGGAGATACGTTGTGAGTGCGCCAGCTTCCTTCAAGGTCATTGGTCAAAGTATCAAGTTGCCGGATGGCCTGGAGAAGGTCACGGGCAAGGCTCGCTATGCGGGCGACGTGACCCTGCCGGGTATGCTCCACGCGCGCCCGGTGCTTAGCCCCTATGCCCACGCGACCCTGGTGGCCATTGATACCAGCGCGGCCCAGGCTGCGCCGGGTGTCGTGGCGGTGCTGACACGCGACACCATCCCCTTTCACCGCCGCCCTCATAGTCGCAATAGCGCTATCCTGGCCCGCGACCGCGTGGTCTTTCGCGGCCAGCCGGTGGCCCTGGTCGTTGCCGAGACCGAGGCCGCCGCTGCCGATGCCGCCGACATGATTATGGTGGACTACGAGCCGCTGCCTGTCGCCGTCGATGCCGTGGCTGCCATGCATGAGGACGCGCCGCGCGTCTGGCCCCACGGCCTGCCTAAGGACGACGACGGCATGGCAAGCCTCCACGCGGGCGCGGTCGCCGAGACCGGCAAGCACGACGTTCATGGCAATGTGGTCAACACCGTCCACTTTCATCGCGGTAGCCTGGCCCAGGGCTTTAAGGAGGCGGACTTCATCCTGGAGCGCACCTACAAGACGGGTATCGTCCACCAGGGCTATCTGGAACCCCACGCCGCGGTGGCCGACTACGATCCCGTGGCCCGCGAGTTGACCATCTACACCTCGACGCAGGGCCAATATACCGTGCGCGACGAGGTGGCAAAACTCGTAAATCTGCCCAAGAGCAAGGTGCGCATCGTGCCGATGAAGGTGGGGGGCGGCTTCGGCGCGAAGTATGGCATCATCGAGCCGCTGGTCGCCGCCGCTGCCATTGTCGTTGGTGGCCCGGTGCGGTTGGTTCTCAGCCGTAGCGAAGACTTTCTGGCCACGACCCCCTCCCCGGCGACGGTCTTCGAGGTGAAGACCGGCGTCAAGCAGGATGGCACGCTGACCGCCCTGGAAGCGCGCATCATCGTTGATACAGGAGCCTTCGCCTTCGGTCTCCAGGGCATCATCGCCACGCTGCTGGCGGGTTATTACCGCTTCCCCAACCTCGACGTGCGCGGCTACGAAGTGGTCACCCACAAGATTCCCGTCGGGGCCTATCGCGCTCCGGGCGCGCCCCAGGCGACCTTCGCCATCGAGTCCCATATGGATGAGATCGCCCGCACGCTAGAGTTGGACCCGGTGAAGTTCCGCCTCAAGAACGCCGTAGAGACCGGCGATCCCATGCCCAGCGGCGACCCCTGGCCCCACATCGGCCTGCGCCAGTGTCTGCAACAGGTGGCCGAGCATCCGCTCTGGGTCCATCGGCCGCAGCAACAAGGGACGGGGCGGGGCGTTGGCCTCGCCGTAGGCGGCTGGCCGGGTGGCACGTCGGCGGCATCGGCGGTGTGCCGCGTCGATACCGACGGCACGGTCAGTGTCCATATCGGCTCCGTCGATATTAGCGGCTCCAACGTAGCCATGATTCAACTGGCGGCCGAGGTGCTGGGCGTGCCGCCTGAGAGTGTGCGTATCGTCTCTGGCGACACGACGACTGGCCCGTTTGCCCCCAACAGCGGTGGCAGCATGATTACCTACACGGTCGGCTCGGCCGTCGTGGCCGCCGCCGAGCAGGCTAAGAAGCAACTGCTGGAGGCGGCAGGCGAGATTCTGGAGGCCAGCCCCGAAGACCTGACCATCAGCGACGGGCGCATCTCCGTCGCTGGTGTCCCCGATCGGGGTGTCACGGTCGCCGACGTGGCGAGCAAGACCTATGGCGGCAAGATCAAGCACCCGCCCATCGTCGGTGAGGGCGGCTCGAAGCTCGCCGAGCAGGCGCCCGGCTTCACGGCGCAACTGGCCGAGGTGCAGGTAGACGGGGCCACGGGCGAGGTGCATGTCTTGCGCAACGTGATCATCCAGGATGTGGGCCGCGCCATCAACCCTATGATCATTGAAGGTCAGGTCCACGGCGGCGCGACCCAGGGCCTCGGCTATGGGCTATGGGAGGAGATGGTCTACGATGACCAGGGCCAGCTGCTGACCAGCAGCCTGATGGATTACAACCTGGCCCAGGCCCACGATATACCTGCCTTCGACGTGGTTCTCCTGGAGAACCCGACGCCCTACGGGCCGGTGGGGGCGCGAGGCATCGGCGAGCCATCCATCGTGGCGGGCGCGGCGGCCGTCGCCAACGCCATTCGCATGGCGACGGGGGTGCGCCTCCATGAGTTACCAATGCGGCCCGAGAAACTGTGGACGGCCGCCCATAACGGGCGCTGACAGAGTAGGGCTACGCTGACCGTGCGATTGACCGTACCTGCCGCCTGCGCAAGAGGCTGACGAAGTGCGGCGGGGGGCGAACGTTGCTCCCCCGCCGCCCTCTGCTATACTCCGACCATCATCCCGGCAGTCTGCTAACCCACCTCAGGAGGTCCGCATGGACTATTCCCGCGCCTGGCACACGATCGTGGACGACCAGAACTGGCTGGTCAAGGTTCTCATCGGCGGTATCATGGTCTTGATTAGTCCATTGATTATCCCGGCCCTGTTCGTTGGCGGTTACTTTCTGGACGTCATGCAACGGGCGGCGCAGGGTGAGGATAGCCTGCCCGAGTGGACCGACTGGGGCAGGCTGCTGGTTCGCGGCCTGATGTGGATTGCGATTCAGTTTATCTACAGCCTGCCCATTGTCATCCTCGGCTGCTGCATGGCGACGGTCGGGCTGTTGGCGGGGCAGGGCAGCGACGCCCGCACCATGAGCGACAGCGCGAACGCGCTCATGGCGTGTCTGATCTGCCTGACCATCCCCATCGCCCTCATCGTCGCGTATGTCACCCCGGCTGCGATTCTGCGCTACGCCACTGAAGGTGAGATCGGCGCAGCCTTTGACTTCAACCGCGTCTTTGGCCTGATTCGCGAAAATCTGGGGCCGTACACCATCGCTGTGGTGCTGGGCATCCTGATCTACCTTGTGGTCGGCCTCATCTCGACGGTAACGTGTGGTATCGGGCTGCCCTGGCTGAGCTTCTTTGGCGGCCTGCTGTTCTCGTCCTTCATCGGGCAGGTCGCGTGGCTCGATCGGCAGCGACGTTCTTGGGGCGGCGGCGCGCCGTCCCTGCCTGCCGTCCCGATGCCACCTGTCGGCTGAGCAGCGTCGCTAAGATTCTGCGTTGACCGCCCCACGGCCCAGGCCTGGGGCGGTCATTGAGACCTGGAAAGAGCAGCCACGGCATGCAGGTCGATGTCTACGCCGATGCGATGGGGTTCGATGTGTTGCGTTCAGAGTGGAACGCTTTGCTGGCCGACAGTTGGGCCGATAGCCTGTTCTTGACCTGGGAATGGCAGCACGTGTGGTGGCGCGAGCTTGGGGCGGGTGAGCTACGGCTCCTGGCAGCGCGGGACGACGCGAATCGCCTCCTGGGCATCGCCCCGCTGTACCTCGGCCGGGACAACGGGCAGCGCGTGCTGACTCTGGTCGGCTGCGTGGATGTGTCCGACTACCTGGATATCATCGTGCGTCGTGGCTGCGAGGCTCTAGTGTACGAGGCGCTGCTGACCGCGCTGGCTGAACATCGTGCGCGATGGGACCGGCTGACGCTATGCAACATTGCTGCCGCGTCGCCGACGCTCCGTTATCTGCCGGAACTGGCGACAAGGTGGGGCTGGACGGTTACCGACAACCACGAGGACGTTTGCCCGGTGATTGTCCTGCCGGCAACGTGGGAGGAGTATCTGGCAGGCCTGGCTAAGCATCAACGCCACGAGGTACGGCGCAAGCTACGCCGCGTCGGCGAGGAGGCCGAGGCGGTGCGTCGCGTGCACACCGAGGTCGCCGACCTGGAAGCGGCGCTGGAGGTGTTCCTTCGCCTGCACCGCCTCAGCCACGTCGACAAGGCAACTTTCATGGACGAGCGCATGACGGCCTTCTTCTGGGCCATGACCAGGGTTATGGGTGAGCAAGGCTACGTTGAACTGAATACCCTCGAGCTTGATGGTGTGCCCGCTGCTGCCATGTACAACTTCCGCTACCACGACCGCCTGCTGGTCTACAATTCGGGGTATGATCCTGGCCTGCGGCCTAATCTGAGTAGTGGCATCGTTCTCTTGAGCCAGTGCATCCAGGACGCCATCGAGCGCGGCCTGAGGGTTTTCGACTTCCTGCAAGGGAACGAGGAGTACAAGTATCGTTTCGGCGCCGCGGATACCGAGTTGCGCCGCCTGTCTATCGCGTGGGAGGCTGCTGGATGACCCACCGACTGATGCCGCGTATCGCGATGCTCTCTGTCCATACCTGTCCCCTGGCCGCGCTGGGCGGCAAAGAGACCGGCGGGATGAACGTCTACGTCCGCGAAGTGAGCCGCGAGCTGGGGCGGCGCGGCTTCTACGTCGATGCGTACACACGCTCGCAGAACCCTGAAGTGCCCCACATTCCCCACGCTGACCTGGGGCCGACGGTGCGGGTCATCCACGTGCGCTGCGGGCCAGAGACACCCTATCCGAAGGAAGAAATCTGGGATTATCTGCCCCAGTTCGTCGAGGGCGTGCGCTGCCAGATCTACGCCGAGCAGATTCGTTACGACATCTATCACAGCCACTACTGGCTGTCGGGCTGGGTTGCCCATGCCCTGCAATCCCTGTACCCCGCGCCGAACGTGCACATGTTCCACACCCTGGGGCGGATGAAGGACCTGGTGGCGCGGCGGCCAGAGGAGCGCGAGGTCGGCCACCGTAACTACGTCGAGGGTCAGATCATGACCTGGGCGGACCGAATCGTGGCCGCCACTCGCCGCGATAAAGAGCAGATGATGCGGCTCTACGGCGCGGACCCCGACCGCATTGTCGTCATCCCGGCTGGCGTTGACACCGAATTGTTTCACCCCGTGCCCAAGGATGAGGCGCGGGCCGCGCTGGGCATGCCGGCCGACCACCAGCTGGTGCTATTCGTCGGGCGCATCGAGCCGCTCAAGGGCATCGACACGCTCATCGAGGCGATGGCGATGGCCTTCAAGCACCGCGAGGATCTGCGCGGTAAGGTGGAATTGGCGATCATCGGCGGCGACGTGAGCGACGACCCGTCGAAGATGACGGCCGAGATGAACCGTCTCCAGACGCTGCGCCGCGAGTTGGGCGTCGAAGACCTGGTGACGTTCCTCGGCAAGCAGGACCAGACAACGCTGCCCCTGTACTATTCGGCGGCCGAGGCGCTGGTGGTGCCGTCCCACTACGAGTCCTTTGGCATGGTCGCCGTCGAGGCGCTGGCGTCGGGGACGCCGGTCATTGCCTCGGATGTGGGCGGCCTATCGACGATTGTCGACGACGGCGTGACGGGTTTCCTCGTCCCCGACCAGCAGCCTGAGATTCTGGCCGACCGGCTGGAGTTCCTGCTGCAAGTGGACCCACTGCGCCGGGCGTTTGGCCGCCGCGCTGTTGAGGCGGCGCAACGCTATTCGTGGAGCCACATCGCCGACGAGATGATTCAGCTGTATGAGAGCCTGGGAATGCGCATACCGCAGACGGCATGAGGGGCGCGAGAGCGCGGGGCAGCCTGAGCATCGCCAGGCTGCCCCAGTTTTTATCTGGTTGACAACCTTGATGCTTGTCGTCCGTACTGTACAATGAGAGGGACTGGGCAAGCTGCCTGTCGTGGCGGTCATTGTCGATCTCGATAAGGAGGTCTGTATGGATTTCGGGCGACTGTTAGGTCGTGCCTTCCAGATCACGCTCCACCATCGCGCCTTGTGGTTGTATGGTTTCCTGCTGGCGCTGTTCGGCGGTTCGGGTGGCAGTATGAACTATCGATTCCCCGGCGGCGGCAGTGGCTCCCCAGGAGGCCAGGGCATACCGCCTGTACCGGGGGATCTAGGCGCGATGGGGGTGAATAGCGGCGCGATGGCAGGGCTGTTCGCGGGCCTGGCCTGCATCTTCCTGTTTCTCGTCGTTCTTGCTGTCGTCATCCAGGCTGTCTCGCGCGCGGCGTTGATTGGCATGGCCGACGATGTGGAACGCAGTGGTGCTACCACGGTGCGGGGCGGTTGGGGCTATGGCTGGTCGCGCTTTGCCTGGCGTAACTTCTTGATCGATGTGCTGGTAGGGCTGGCGGTCGCGGCGATCGCGTTCCTGCTGGCGTTGGTGTTCGGCGGCGCTTTTGTTGCCCTGGGCCTAGGCACGGGTATCTTTAGCGGCGACTCGGGCCAGGCGAACGCACCGGGGATTGTCGGTCTCGTCTGTCTGTCACTCCTCTGCCTGCTACCCCTCGCCATCATTGTGTTTGCATTCATCAGCACGTGGGTTAACCTGGCTCAGCGCCATGTCGTGCTGCGAGATGCGGGCGTGTTCGCGAGCCTGGGCGAGGCGTGGGCGCTGTTCCGCGCCCATCTGGCGAGTCTGGTGGGGCTGGTGGTGATACTCTTCCTGCTTGGCCTGGTATGGTGGTTTATCACGGTCCTGATTGCCTTTGGCCTGGGGTTTGGCCTGTCAGGCGTGCCAGGTGTTATCGCCTATCTGCTGACCGAGCAAACCTGGGCAGGCGTGCTGGCCGCGCTGCCGGGCTTCCTGCTGCTCCTGGCCGCGATGGCCGCCCTCGGTACGCTGTGGACGGTGTTCCACGAGACGGTATGGACGCTGGCCTATCGGGAGTTGACAGGGCTGGGTGCGCCGGGCGCCGCCTTGATACCGGCCCCAGCGCCCGCTCCCCCCGCACCGAGCGGGGAATAGTAGCGCCAGGGCGGCTGGCCCAGCTGTCCTGTGGAAGATGCTATGCCCCGCGCCGTGGCCTCAGCCCGGCGCGGGGCAGGCGAAGCCGGGCAGACCCCGGTATTACTGGAATGGCAGGCGGGGCGCGTCTTCGGGCGCGCCCTGTTCTTGTTGCGCCTGCGCCTCGCGGCGCATCTGAATCGTCGTGGCGGCCAGTTCCGCGCTGAGCAGGAATACCAGGGCGGCGTAGTAGAACCACAGCATCAGCACGAACAGCCATGACAGGGAGCCATACACCAGACCATACATGGGCCGTCCCAGATACCAGGTCAGAATGTTCTTGCCGATTTCCCAGAGGACACCGCCGACCACGGCCGCCGGCAGTACATTCAGGAAACGTGGGTGGCGCGCGGGAAGAATGGTGATCAGGACAGCGAAGCCCAGGATAGTCAGGCTCAGGGTGACGAAGGGTGTGGTGAGCGGCGCGAGCATTCCGATATCGAACAGGTAGAGCGCGTTCTGCTGGATGACGTTGAGGACGGTGTCTAGCACTGCGCCTGCGAACAGCAGCAAGATGATGATCACCACGGCAACCGCGTAGGCGGCGCGCGCCGCCAGCATCTGCAAGGGGTTACGCCGCCGGGGCCAACAGACGAAAATCACGTCGAGGGAGTACTCCATCTGGCCGAACAGCGCCGACGCGGCAAAGATGAGCAGGGCCAATGTCCACAGCGTCGCGGAGCCGCGGTCGGCCTGAAGCTGTTGCAACACCGACGCGACAATCTCAGTCGCGCCGGGAATGGTGGCCGCTACCCAATTCAGGACGTAGCCTTCGATGCTCAGGCCGCCGACCAGGGTCGAGCCGAGAAGGTAGCCCAGCGCGTTGATGATTGCCAGCAGTAGGGGGAAGATAGCGAACGCGCCAGCGTAGGCCAGGGCGGCCGACAGGGTCAGCCCGTGGTCCAGGCCGAACTCCGCCCAGGTGCGGTGCAGCAGCTGCGCTACCGTCTGCACGGGGCCCGGCAGGCGACTGTACAGGCGGCCCGCGCGAGCCTGGGTCGCCTGTACGAGGCGGGCGACGGAGTTGGGGGAAGGCTCAACGGTCATGCGTTTCTCATGGGTGAGGCGGCAAGGTGCGCGCCTAGAGGACGCTCACCGGGTCGATATCGACACGCCAGCCGTATGGGGCGCGCTCCTGGCTCAGGAAGCCGCGCAGCACGGCAGCCGGGTCGGGGCCGCGCAGCAGGATGTGCCAGCGATACTCGCCCCGCTCGCGGGCGAAGTAGGCGGGGGCGGGGCCAATCAGGGTGGTGTTCGGCACCCCCTGGCGGCGGATATAGTCGGTCAGGCGACGCGCCAGGGCACGCGCCTCGGTGGCGGCGCGCTCCGGCGTGGGGTCGGTGTACAACAGGCGCGCCAGGCGGCTATAGGGCGGGTAGCCCGTGGCGCGGCGGAAGTCCATCTCCGCCGCGTAGAAGGCCGCGTAGTCGTGGCCGGCGGCGGCCTGAATGGCGTAGTGGTCTGGCGTGTAGGTCTGGAAAATGACGCGGCCCCCCAGTGGGCCACGCGCCGCCCGCCCCGCTACCTGCGCCAGCAGTTGGAAGGTGC
>CAZJJF010000043.1:0-15296 GCA_964546245.1 uncultured Anaerolineales bacterium | reverse complement strand
ACCGCCCTCGCCATCGCCAACGCTGACACGTTTCGCCGCCAGCGCCGTCGCGCTGAGCAGATGCGCTCCCTGGCCGAGGTATCGGCGGCCCTGGCTTCGACCCTCGACCTGGATAAGGTGCTCAGGCTCATCCTCGACCAGTTGCGATCCGTGGTCGCCTTCGACAGCGCGGCCATCGAGGAACTGGATGGCGAAAGCCTCGTCGTCATTGCCGAGTCGGGCGATAATCATGCCAGCCCGGCCCAGATGCGCATCAACGTACGCGACAACGCCCTGGCGCGGCGCGTCCTGGATGAGAGGCGACCTGTCATTCTCGGTGATGTCCAGCGCCACCCCGACTTCATTCGCGTGGATCGGAGAGTTCGCGCCTGGATTGGCGTCCCCTTGCTGGCCGCCGACCAGCCTATCGGCCTGCTGGTTGTGGACAGCTACCAGCCCGACCGCTACAACGAAGAAGACGGCGAGGTCGTCGCCGCCTTCGCGCGTCAGGCAGCCCTGGCGATGGATCGCGCCCGCCTCTTCGCCGCCGAGCGCGCCGGTCGCCGCCAGGCCGCCTTGCTACTAGAAATGACGCGCGCCGTCAGCGCCTCCCTCGACCTGGACGAGGTCCTCACGCGGGCGGCGCGCGACATTGCCGCCGCCGCTGGCGTCGTCCACTGCGGCGTCTATCTGGTCGACAAGCGGCGCTCGCGGCTGACACTGCGCGGCAGCGCGGGCCGTGCGCCCCGCGCCGCCCTGGCTCGCCCGGCCCTGCTCCAGTCGCTGCGCAGCCTGGGCGAGCCGCTCATTCTCGACCCCTTGAGCGATGGGCGTATCGACCGCAGCGTCGCCAGGCCCATGAACCTGGTGTCGCTACTGGCCGTGCCCTTCATCCATCGCGAGCAATTGGTCGGCGTCGCCCTGGCCGCCGCCTACGAACGACCGGCCCAGTTCGAGCGCGGCCAGGTAACGCTGGCCCACGGTATCGCCCGCTCGGCCGCCGTCGCCATTGAGAACGCCGCCCTATATCAGGAACAGGAGCGCCGGGTTGCGCAACTGTCGGCCCTCAACGAGATTGGACAGGCAGCGGCGGCCCTGTTGCGCCGCGACGAGGTGATCAACCTCATCTGCCAGCAGACCAGCCAGGTCCTGAAGACGCAGAGTTTCTACATGGCTCTCCTGCACGACGATCGCAACCGCATGACGCTCATCGCGAATACAGACCGCGGTGAGATCGCCCCCGACCTTGCCACGTTGGCCCGTGGCGAGGGCCTGACCTGGCATGTGGTCGATTCTCAGCAGCCCCTGTACGTGCGCGACGGCTACGCCGCCGCCTGTGAGCGCTTCGGCATCCAACCCGTCGGCCGGTCATCACGGAGCTGGTTGGGTGTACCTCTCCTGGCGGGCGGCCGCGCCCTGGGGGCCATCGTGGTCCAGGACTACGACCGCGACGACGCCTACGACGACGATGACGTAGCCGTTCTGACCACCATTGCCAGTCAGGCTGCCATCGCGCTAGAAAATGCGCGCCTGTTCGCCGAAGTCCAGCAGCGAGTCCAGCAACTCATTGGCATTGCCAGCGTCGGCGCAGCCATTGTGGAAGAGCGGGACGTCGATCGCGTGCTTGCCATCGTCGGCAATCACCTGCGTGGCCTGACCGATGCCGAGACGGTGCTACTCAGCTTCCTGAGCGAGGATGGTCGAGACCTGCGCGTCTGGAAGGCTGTCGGTCAGCACAGCGAGGACATGCAGGACATCGATGTGCCAGTGGAAGGGTCGCTTGCCGCTGCCGCCATAGCCGCCCGCGAGTCTCAAGTCTCAAGCGATCCCGCGGACGATTCGCGCGTGTACGCCCCCCATGTGCAGCGTTACGGTGTGCGCAACCTGCTCGTTGTGCCCCTCGTCGCCCAGGATCGCGTGATTGGCACGGTCACGGCCATCAATAAGCACGGCGGGGGCTTTGGGCAGGGCGATATGGACGCCGTTGAGGTGATGGCCAACCTGGCGGCCGTCGCCTTCGAGAACGCTCGCCTGTATGGGCTTACTCAGCAGCGCTCCCTGGAACTGAACGCCCTGAACGAGATCGGCCAACGCATCTCGCGCTCATTGGCCCTCGACACCGTCCTCGACGCCATCGTCAGCGCGGCGGTTCAATTGCTTGCCGCCGAGAAGAGCGTCCTCTTCTTGAGCGAGGACGAGCGCCTGCTGGCCCGTGCCAGTCACGGCCTGGAAGTTGAAACGCCGGGCATGCGCTTTGAGGCCCGCGATAGCGTCGCCGGATACGTCGCTCGCACTGGTTTTCCCATCATCGTCCACAATATCGCCCAGGATGGCCGCGTCGTCCCCGACATGGCCGACGCCGAGGGTATTCGCTCGCTGGTCGAAGTTCCCATCCGTATGGCGGGCGCGGTGGCCGGAGTGTTGGTCGTTGGCTCACCCCGCATTCATGCCTTCAGCGACAGTCAGGTCGAGCTACTGAGCGCGCTCGCCGACCAGGCCGCCATCGCCATCGACAACGCGCGTCTCTACGCCCAGGCTCGCGAGCTGGCTATCCTGGAAGAGCGCAACCGGATGGCGCGGGAGATGCACGATACGCTGGCGCAGGGCTTCACGGGTATCGTGTTACAGCTCGAGGCCGCCGAGCAAGTCATGGGCGACGATACGCGCGAGGCCCTGGAGCATCTTAGCCGCGCACGGCAGCTGGCCCGCGACAGCCTCAACGAGGCGCGCCGCTCGGTGTGGAACCTGCGGCCACGCGCCCTGGAACAGGCGAACCTGGCCGACGCCATTCGTCAATCCCTGGATGATTACGTTGCCGATGGCCGCCTCGAAGGCCACTTCGCCGTTGAGGGTACGGCGCGCCCGCTGCCCGCCGAAGCGGAAAATACGCTACTACGCATTGCCCAGGAATCGCTGACCAACCTGCGCAAGCACGCCCAGGCCGACCATGTGTGGGTCTCCCTGGTATACGATTCGGAAGCCGTGACCCTCACCATCCGCGACGATGGCGTTGGCTTCGACCCGGCCACGCCCCCCGCATCGCGGCACGTCGGCGGCGGTCTGGGTCTGCTGGGTATGCGCGAGCGCGCCCAGGCCATCGGCGCGCACATCCAGGTTGACAGCCAGCCTGGTGAAGGCGCGCTGATTCTGGTGAGCTTGCCAGTCAATACCCAGTAGTCAAGTGTCAGACGGTTTCTCTTCCGGAGGCTGCATGCCCAAGATTCGCATCATGATCGTCGATGACCACCCCATCGTGCGCGAGGGCCTCGTATCCGTGCTGAAGCGCGACGACGATTTTGAGATCGTCGGCGAGGCCCCGGATGGACGAACCGCCGTCAGGCGCGCTGTGAGCCTCAAGCCTGACCTCATCCTGATGGACCTGCGCATGCCGGAGATGGGCGGCGTCGAGGCCATGAAGGAGATTCGCGCCGCCGCGCCCGACATCAAGTTCCTCGTCCTCACCACCTACGATACAGACGAGCATATCGTCGGGGCGTTAGAGGCTGGCGCCAGCGGCTATCTGCTGAAAGATGCCCCTCGCGACGACCTGTTCAACGCCATCCGTACCGTGGCGCGAGGTGACGCTCTCCTGCAACCACGGGTCGCCGCCCGCCTCCTGCAGCATATGGCCGGCCAGACGCAGCGGGGCAACGTGAATGACGGCGAAGAGGACCTGTCGCCGCGCGAGATCGAGGTGCTGCAACTGGTGGCGCGCGGCTACGCCAACAAGGAGATTGCTGCACGCCTCACCATCACGGAGGCGACGGTCAAGACACACCTGGCGCACATCTTTCAGAAACTTGGCGTCAATGACCGCACCGAAGCTGTCACGAGGGCTGTGCAGCGCAATATCATCCGCCTGTAGCATGACGCCAGGCCGCTTGCCACTCGCGCCGAGATGTGGTATATGGGGAGGGCAGAGATGAAACCCTCGTCGAGTAAGAGCACGCACGCGCCAATTCGTGTCCTGGTCGTCGATGATAACGCCATCGTCCGCGACGCCCTATGCCGTATCGTGCAGCGCAGCGCCGACCTGCAACTCGTGGGCGAAGCTGCTGATGGTGTGGAGGCGGTGGAGAAGGCCGAGGCCCTGGCGCCGGATGTCATCGTGATGGATGTGAACATGCCGCGCCTCGACGGGCTGGGCGCAACGCGGCGCATCGCCCGGTCGCAGCCTGCCAGTCAGGTGCTGATGCTGACCATGTATCCGGAGATGGCCCACGACGCTCGCGCCGCGGGAGCCAGCGCGACCATTCTCAAGGACTGCTCGGCCAGCGAACTGGTCGCCGCCATCCGCAGCCTGGCCCCGTCCGATGATCCGGCGCCAGCCGCGAAACCACAGACTCGGTGAATCGCAGGTGTTATTCGCCGCCCGTTTTCCCGGCGGAACCCTTGATGGAGGATGACCATGCCCCCCCGCAACTCTTCATTGTCTGACCTCGACGACGACCAGGAGGACTTCGACCTCGCCAGCGACATCGAAAGCGCCGAAGGCGGCGTCGACGAGTTGCTTGTGGGGCGGTCGGGCCGCCCTGGCGCAGACACGTTCGACCCGGTCGAGTCCCTAGATGACGTTGGCGAGTACGAAGGCAGCGAGGAGTCGTTACCGCCCGATTACAGTTACCGCGTCAGCACCTCGGTCAGTGACCGCTATGGCGAGTACCCGTACCCCGGCACTGAGGATCTCCCGCTGGGCTACGCGACCGACGACGGCGTCGCAGCCGAAGAGGGGCTGGCCTACTACCCACCCGATGACCCGGCGACGATGGGTGGGGCAGGCGACGGCGACGAGCTGGAGATAGCGGCCGGGTTCGCGGCGTCGGCTGGCGACGCTGGCTTCGATGACGAGAATGTACCGCGCCGCGTGCGGCGGGGCGACTACGACCTGGCTCAAGAAGTCCTGGACGCCCTCGAGTCGGCCTCGGAGCTGACCGGCTTCAAGCTGCGAGTCAGGGTACGCAATGGCGTGGTCTATGTCCGCGGCTACATCTCCACGATGGAAGATCTGGCCATAGTCGAAGACGTGATACGCGAAGTACCTGGCGTCATCGACGTCGATGCCGAGCATCTGGACCTCAGCGACAACGATATTGAGGGTATCCGCATCGTCACATCCAAGCAGGTGGTGACGGATGGGGATCTCGAAGAAGAGTTGTAGCACATCCGCGCACGCCTGCCATACGTCCTCCTCTCAGACACGAGAGGAGGATAGCTATGCATCGCGTACCTTCGGGGCGCCGGGCGACCGGCCTCATCGCCGCCAGCGTTGCGGTTCTTGGCGCGCTCACCCTGACCTGGACCGCCCTCGCCCTCGACGGCCCGGCAACCGCGCCCATCGGCCGACTGCCCATTGATGCTGCGGGCCTGGCCCACGTAGAGACCGAAGGCTGGCGCGCCTACTATGACCGCGCCTGGCCTCGCGCCATCGCCTTGATGCTCCAGCTCAACCACGACCAGTTTGGCCTGGGCTGGCCGGCCGCCGTTGAGGCATCGTACAACGCGACCCGCGCCCAGATAGCGTTCGCCGGCGCCGACAACAATGTCCCGCTGGCCCGCGACTACCTGGAACGCTATTATGCCATTGTTGCCCATGAGCGCGGCCTGCGCTGGGATGCCCGGCTCGTCGCGGATGCCGAAATGCGTTACTGGATTGTTCATCGCCAGGTGGCGCAGCATCCGGCCGACCCCCAGCCACTTATCGACGCCCTGACCGACCTCCATACGCTCGTGTTCGAGATTCTAGCCGCCGAGGCCCACGCCTCGGCCGTCGAGCGCACCGCCGCCGCCCAGGCCGTGGATCGCATCACCAGCCGACGATCAACGAACATCGACGCCGACTGGCGTGAAGTGGAGAGCCACCTCAAGGCGAGCTACTCGATTGTGGCGCACGCCATGCGCTAACACGCCCGGATCTCTCCAAATCTCTCAACTCGCACCGCGTTGGGCGTATCCTTCTGCCTGGCGCGGTGTTACTATGCTTTGATACCAGCAATGGCGGGTGATGCCTCACGACTTACCCTATTAGTTACATTGCTGAACCTGTGGAGGAAGTGCCAATGCGTTCACGTATCGTGGTCACCGGAATGGGAGCGCTCTCTCCGGTCGGTAACAGTGTTTCGGCGATGTGGGACGCCTTGATCGCGGGGCGTTCGGGGGCCGGTCCTATCACCCATTTCGATGCCCGCAACCTGGACACCCATTTCGCCGCCGAAGTGAAGGACTTTGATCCTCTCAATGTGATGGACAAGAAGGAGGCGCGGCGATCCTCGCGCTACGTCCAGTTCGCCATGGCCGCCCTGCGCGAAGCGCTGGAGCAATCCCGCCTGACGGTCAACGAGTTCAACCGCGAGCGCGTCGGCGTCATCATCGGGACGGCCCTGGGCGCAGTGGATCTGATTCAGAGCAATCTCCTGCTATTACTTGATAAAGGGCCGCGCCGCATCAGCCCCTTCTTCGGGCCATCCACCCTCCCCGACACCGGCGCGGGGCAGATCGCCATCGAAATTGGCGCACGCGGGCCTAACATGTCGGTCGCCACGGCATGCGCCACCGGTATCGATGCAATTGGCATCGCCACGGATCAGATTCGCGCAGGCCGCGCCGATGTTATGATTGCGGGCAGCGCTGATGCTTTGATCACCGAGCTTGTCATGGCCGCCTTCAACTCCATGCGCGTGCTGTCAGTTCGCAACGACGCGCCAAGCGAGGCATCGCGCCCCTTCGATGCCGATCGCGATGGGTTCATGTTGGGTGAGGGCGCGGGCCTTGTGGTGTTGGAGAGCCTGGAACACGCCATGCGCCGCGATGCGCCCATCCTGGGCGAAGTCGTGGGTTATGGCAACGCCAACGATGGCTACCACCTCGCGATTCCCTCTGAGGATGGCGACGGCATCTATCGCGCCATGCGCCTCGCCCTGTGCGACGGCTCCGTCGCCCCCGATGAGGTCGGCTACATTAACCCGCATGGGACGGGAACCGTCCTCAACGACCGCATCGAGACCCAGGCCGTCAAGCGCGTCTTCGGCGACCACGCGCCCCGTCTGGCCATCAGCTCCACGAAATCTATGACCGGCCACCTCATGGGCGCCGCCGGCTCTATCGAGGCTATCATTGCCCTCAAGGCGCTGCAAGAAGGAGTCGTGCCGCCCACCATCAATTATTGCACTCCCGATCCTGCCTGCGATCTGGACTATGTGCCGAACACGAGTCGCCACGTCGACATCGATGTCGCTATGTCCAACTCGATTGGCCTCGGCGGCCACAACGCAACCTTAGTCGTTCGCCGCGTGTAACTTCCCGCAGGAGGCCCCATGAATCGCTACGCGACCATCTCCGGTTGGGGGATGTATGTCCCCGAACGTATCATGACGAACCACGAGCTATCGCTCATGGTAGATACGTCCGATGAGTGGATTCGCAGCCGAACCGGCATTCAACAGCGTCACATCGTTGATGCCAAGGAAGCCACCTCTGACCTGGCGACGCGCGCCGGCTGGGCTGCGCTAAACTCGGCTGATATCGGACCGGAGGAACTAGACCTGGTCATCGTCGCGACCTGCTCCCCCGACTACCACCTGCCCGCCACGGCCTCCCTGGTTCAGGACCGACTGGGCGCGTCGCGCGCGGGCGCATTTGATATCAACGCGGCATGCTCAGGTTTTGTGTACGCCCTCTCTATGGCCAGCTCGGCCATCGTCAGTGGCGCCGCCAACAAAGCGCTTGTCATCGGGGCTGAGGCTATCACGCGCTGGATCGACTGGGCGCAGCGGGATATATGCGTGCTGTTCGGCGATGGGGCAGGGGCTGTCGTTCTCGAAGCGACTGACCGTCCAAGCGGCCTGCTTTCCTATGTTCTCGGCTCTGACGGCTCCGGCGGCGAGATGCTCATGATGCGCAACGGTGGTAGCCGCCTGCCGCCCAGGGGCAACCTGCCCCTTGACGGCGGCCTGAATATGAACGGTAAGGAAGTCTATCGCTTCGCGACCCGCATCATGGGCAAGGCAGCCCGCGAGTCCATCTCTCGCGCCGGGCTGACGCCAGCCGATATCGACCTCTTCATCCCGCACCAGGCCAATCTACGAATCATCGAGTCGGCGGCAAAGTCCCTCGAGATCCCCATGAGCAGGGTATTCGTCAACGTCCAGAAATATGGCAACACCTCGGCCGCCTCCGTCCCTATCGCCATCTGCGAGGCGGCCAACGAGGGTCTTCTCCAGCCGGGGCAAAACGTGTGCCTGATTGGCTTCGGCGCTGGCCTCACCTGGGCTGCCGCCACCCTGCGCTGGATGCCGCTACGCGCGCAGCCCGGCCAGAGCGTCCCCAAGCGAATGGTACGCTGGTCGCGGGCGCCACTGGCCCGTGTCAAGTCCCTCGTCCACCGCGCCGAGCGGCGCATGGACGGCCTCGAAGACGAGATTGACCGCCGCGAGTGGCTCCGCGAACGCCTGCGCCGCGATGAGGTGGACCACCCTACGGCATCTACAGTGAACGGCGCTGGGCACGGCGCAGCCAACGGACATGCCCAGGCCGCCAGTGAGCACAACGCCGCGACCACCCCTGCCCGGCGCGCCGACCTCACTCCCCCGCCCAGCGGGACAGACAAGGCGAAGTAGGCGCTCTGCTGTAAGTAGTTCGATACATGGATAACGGGCGGACACGCCACCACCAGGGTGACGTGTCCGCCCGTCACGTGTCGCGGTGGCTTCAGTTTCCATTTTGCACCCTATGGGAGTAAGATTACCGTAAGACGTAGCAAGCGATTCCACATTCCATCCTTGAGGGCGCTTCGTGAGTCTCATTCGCAGCAAGGTTCGGCTCCCCCGCTGGCGATCGGATCTACTCAGCCGTCCACGCTTGGTCGAGTATGTGCGGAGTAACCTGACGCGCAAGCTGATTCTTATTGTCGCCCCGCCTGGCTACGGCAAAACCACCCTCCTGCTCGACTTCGTACAACACGGCGACACGCCCTGTTGCTGGTACAGCCTCGACGAGAACGACCGCGACCCGCGCCTGTTCCTGGAATACCTGGCGGTCTCGATTCAGCAGCAATTCCCTCGCTTTGGCGAGCGTACCCTGGAGGCCCTGAACGATTTCAAGCCCCTGCGCGCCGATCTGAGTCGCCTCATCGGAGTGATGGTCAACGAAATCTATGAGAGCATAGCCGACGACTTCGTCCTCATCCTGGACAACTTCGAGAGCATCGACGATAGCCCCGATATCAGCCAGATCCTTGAAGCGCTGCTTCGCTATCTCCCCGACCACGTCCACATTCTGCTTGCCAGCCGCACCTTCCCTCAACGCTCCGCTGTTACTCTGCCGCTCATCGCCACGGGCGAGGTCGTAGGTGTCAGCGGACAGTTGCTGCGCTTCCAGGCCGCCGAGGTCATGGAGCTGGCGCAACTCGCCTATGGCTTGATCCTGGATGCCGATACCGCGACCCGCATCGTCGACCAATGCGAAGGGTGGATCATGGGCATCCAGCTCTCGTCCAACGCCCTACGCCGCCGCGAATTGGACAGTGTGCTACCGGCTGAAGTCGACCGCAATCTCCTGTATGAGTACATGGCGGCCGAGATTCTCGCGCCGTTACCCCGTGACAGTCACGATTTTCTGCTGCGCTCTAGTATTCTGCAGCCTCTGACCGCCGGGTTGGTCAACGCAGCCCTCTCGCGCTCGGATGCCGCCGAACAGCTGCGTTCGCTCGCCGAGCGCCTCCCTATGCTCGTGACCACCCTGGATGGCGACGGCGCGTACCGTTATCACGGCCTGCTGATCGATTTTCTCGGCAATGTGCTGCGGCGGGATGTCGCCACCTTCCGCGCAGCACACCTGGCCGCCGGCCGCGCCCAGGCGAGTCGCGGCGCGCTTGTCGAGGCCGTGGGGCACTACGTTGAGGCCGATCAGCCGGACGAAGCCGCCGCTGTCGCGGCCACAGCCATCGACGAGCTGTACGCGACGGGCCGCTGGCAAACCATCGGCCGCATCTTTGACCGCCTGCCACGCACCGCGCGGAAGCCGGAGATTCTGCTCGCCGAAGCGCTGCGCCTCAAAGAGCAGGGCGACAATGAGGCGGCCATACTCCTCCTGGCCGAAGTCGAGACGCACGGCGACCCTCGCTCGCAGATCATGGCCCGCGCGCGCCGCGCCAACATCTGGGGCTTACAGGGCCGCCACCAGACAGCCCTTAGCCTGTTCCGAGAAGCATTGTACGCCACCGACCCCCACGACCTCATGCTCCTGGCCGAGGTCGAGCGCGGAATGGGCCGCGCCTACTACGGCCTCGGTGAGAATGCCTCCGCGCTAGAGCACTTCGAGAGCGCCTTGCGCCTCTTTGAGCAGGCGGGCAGCGCCACCAACGTCGCTCACCTGAACCACGAACTTGGCTCTGTCCAATCTGACATTGGGCGGCTGGACGCGGCATACCATTCCTACCAGCGCGCCCTGGCGCATTGGGACGCCACCAGCGCCACCGGCTGGCGACTCACCACGCTCAATAATATCGCGGACCTGTACTACACACAGGGACGATGGCAGGACGCGCTTGCTATTCACGACGAAATCGGCCCGGCCGCCCGCGACTTCGGCTACACCATCATCGAGGCCACCAGCCGCCTGACGGTGGGCGCGATTCGCGCCGATATGCAGGATTACAACGCCGCCCTGGACGCCCTCAGCGAGGGGCTTGAGTCGGCGGAGCGGGGCGATTACCCTTACCTGATTGCCTACGGCCTGGACGTCATCGGGAATGTTTATCGTCATCTGGGTGACGTCAATGAAGCGCAAGCACGCCTCGAGGAGGCGTTGGGTCTGGCTCAGATCCGCGCTCTTCCGCAACAAGCGGCTCAAACCATGCTCTCGCTAGGTCTGCTCGCCCTCGACCGGGGCGACACGAATCAGGCCGCCGAGTGGCTGGAGCGCGCGCGCGACGCGTTCAGCGAGCAAGACGCCCGCGCCAAGGTCGCCAGTACCGAGTTTGCCCTGGCGCGCCTGGACTTCCGTCGCCGGGATACAGCCAGCGCACGCGGCCGCCTCGACGAAGTCGCCCGGCTGAGCGCCGAGCTGGGCTATGACCAATTTCTCGTCGATGCCGCCGCCGAAGACCCTGACCTGGCGCAGTGGGCTGCCCGCCATGCCGCGAATCCCAGCTTCTGGGGCCAGATTCGACGCCGTGTCGCGCGGCACGGTCAGGTGGGCGCCCTCCCTCCCCCACCGCTAGAAGTAACGAGTCTGGGGCGGGCCAAGATTCGCGTCCTGGGCGAAGACGCAGCTGCCCAGTGGGCCAATCTGCGCGAGCTTTTCTTCTACCTCCTCGCGCGCCACCCAAGCGGCGCGCGACGTGACGAGATCATCGACACCTTCTGGCCCGACTCCTCCGCCACCAACGCGAGTCAGTCTCTGAAGGTGGCGCTGCATCGCCTCCGGCGCGCCTTCTGCCAGACTCGACACGAGGCTGGCTGGTATTCCCTCGTCCTCCCCGACGGATACGTGTACGACGCGGGGCGATTCCAGGCCCTTGCTGCTGTACTAGAGGGCAGTGAGGCCCTCACCCCTGACCGCGCCGCTGACCTGCGGCGAGCCGTCGATCTCTACCAGGGCGATTACCTGCCTGAGTATTACTCCGATTGGGTCGTCAGTGAGCGAGATCGGCTCAAACAGCTATATTCACGCATCCTTCTCACTTTGGGACCGTATTATGAAGGGGGCGGTGATCTGGCAGCCGCGCTAGAGGTCTACCAGAAATGCCTGAATGAGGACGAATACCAGGAAGCTGCGCATCAGGGCATGATGCGCACCTACATGGCCCTGGGCGACCGTCATCGGGCCATCCAGCATTTCCGCGAGCTGGTACAGGTGCTGCGCCGTGACCTGGGCATCGACCCCGCCGTCGACACACAACGACTTTATCAACAGATTCTGCAAGGTACAGCCTAGCCGCACAGCTCCTTCTGCCGCTGTCGACATCCAGGCCGATCATCTCTCTGCGCGAGAGATGATCGGCCTCTTTCACGAGTCGGCGCTTCTTCGCGAAAACCAGCCAAACAGGTGCGCAAGTAACCGCAGCGTAACCGTGGCGTACCGCCCAGCATGATACACTGCACCCCACAGACCTGACGTTGCACCATCCAAGAATTGGGAGCTACCATGTTCACCACCCTTACTTCCACCCACTCCTTCGCCTTCACTGCGTCGCAGGCTCGTCTTGCCATCCCAAGCGGCCCCGCTGGCGTCAAGGCTCCCGGCGGCGGCTGTGGCTCGGCTGGCGTCAAGGCTCCCGGCGGCGGCTGTGGCCCGGCTGGTGTCAAGGCTCCCGGCGGCGGCTGCTAAACCATTCTGTTGATAGATAGATAACCTCAATATCAGTCATCACCTTGTCCTCGCCAGGGGGTCTCATGTCCTACCTCAGCCCTGCGATGGTTGTGGGCGCTGCTCTTTTCGACGAGGTATTCGCCCAGGCGCTCCTGGCGGATCCACGGCGTGCCCTTACCAATGCGCAGATCGATCTGGCGCCGGCCGATTGGGCGCCATTCCTGGAGGGCGCGAGCAGCATCGCCGAGCTGGCTCGCACCGTCTACGCCTGGGAGTTGAAGACTAGCCGCACCGAAGAGCCGCTTCGTATTCCAGAACTGGAACCGCGACTGGGTCGCTCCACGCGAAGACGGAACAGGATGGAGAGAAACCTGAAGACAAGCCTGGCGGCCTAAAGTGTTCCACAGGGGGGGTGGGGCATGCGGGTTCTCCTTATCGAGCCTAACGCCTGCTGGCGTGACGGCTACACTTACTACTTGAGAGATAAAGGCTGGGACGTCGAGGCGGCGGCAACGGCTCAATTGTCGGAGGTAGCGGATGAAGCCTACCTCGCCGCTATCGTCGACGCCTCTCTACAGACCGAGGACGGCCAGCCACTGTGGCAGGCTTTAGCGCGCCGCGCCGGGTATCCGGTGATCGTGCTCGCTCTGACCCTGGCACAAGAGGACACCTTGCGCCGCGCCGCGCCGCCTCACATCCGTTATCTTGTCAGACCTTTCAGTCTGAGTTGCCTGGCCCTCTCCCTTCGCCATCTCCACGTACAGCGTAACGTTGCATAGCGAGACCGCCGCCCTCTATCGGGCGGCGGTCTTGTATTGATCTATGTAGTGAGCAGGTCGGCTCCGCGCGCGGTTTGGAGCAGCCAGACGCGTGCCCCCAGCCCGGCCGCCGCGAATGCGCCACGCACCGCCTCACCAACCTCATCGTGCCTGGCCGCACTGAAAGCGATCACCGCCGGACCGGCGCCTGAGATGGCCGCCGCCGCACCCAGCGTCTGGGCGGCGCCTAGCGCCGCCGCCAGCCCTGGCGCCAGAGGCGCGCGATAGGGTTGGTGCAGGCGGTCGGCCATCGCGTCGACCAGAGCCGCGTAGTCGCCTCGTTGCAGAGCCAGGAGCGTCAGCGCGGTGTGACTCAGGTTGAACACCGCGTCGGCCATCGGCACGGCCGCGGGCAGCGCTCGGCGGGCCAGAGCCGTCGAGAGGCGGAAGGTCGGCATCACGACCACGGCGGTCAACGGCGGTATTGCCACCCTCTCCACCAGCAGCCGTCCACTATCCGCCCGCCCCGCTACCACCAGCCCACCCAACAGCGCAGGCGCGACATTGTCCGGATGCCCCTCCATCCCAACGGCCAGGTCCAGCAAGACCGCCTCGCCGAGGGGCGCGCCGATCAGCGCGTTACCGATCATCAGCCCGGCGACGGTTGCTGCGGCGCTCGATCCCAGGCCACTTTCCAGAGGAATCGCGTTACGCAGGTGGAGGCGCGCCCCGCGCGGGGTGTGGCCCACGTGGTCGAACACACGCCGCGCCGCGCGCCACACCAGGTTGCTGGCATCGGTGGGTAGTTCGGCCGCCCCCTCCCCTTCAACCTGAATCGCTAACCCGTCGGCCTCCTCGGCATCCACCTCGTTGTACAGACTGAGCGCGAGGCCCAGACAATCGAACCCCGCGCCCAGGTTGGCCGTCGTCGCCGGCACACGCACCCGTAGCATAGCCATCTCCCCCAACAGAATGGTCGAATTGTAGCATATCTCGCAGCGAAATTGTGGCGCAATTCACGGCCACGGCAGAACGATTCTGGCTTGTGCAGCGTTATATAGGCACATTAGCTGCTCGGTAGATTTGTCGATTTCGGTCATCTGTGCTATATAGGGCGTTCATATCCTCTCATCGCCCTACGTTTCGCCAGCGCCTTGATGCGCCTACTCCGCCGCTCGTCGCCCACCCAGGCGTGCCCGGTCGGTCGCGCCCCTTGCGTCGTCTCGTCTCCTCGCCGCCTGCGCAAGTTCATGCTGCTCACATCAACGCCCCGACCACATCTGGTCAGGTAGATTGGCGTCCCTGACGGGGTTCCTGTCATCAGTATTGTTAGAACTGGAGGAGTGTAGCTATGTCGCGTTCCGTATCGTTAATGGAGCAGATTCAGTCGTGGCATGATGCAGCACGGTATCAGCGAGAGCACTGGGAAGGCCCCTTCGCCGAATACCTGGACCTGATTCGGCAGCAGCCCGCCGCTGCCCGGACCGCCTTCCAGCGCCTCTACGACATGATCATGTCGTATGGCGCAGAGGAGTACACCGAAAACCGCAAACCGGTCATCCACTATAGGTTCTTCGATGACCCCCTCGATGACGGCCGTGACGCCGTCTATGGGCTAGACCAGTGCTTGATGGACCTGGTCTCCGCCTTTCAAGCTGCAGCGCGCCGCTACGGGACCGAGCGGCGCGTTTTGCTTCTCCACGGCCCTGTCGGCAGTTCCAAGAGCACCATCGCCCGCCTGCTAAAGAAGGGTCTGGAGCACTACTCCCTCACCGACGCGGGCGCGTTATATGCCCTGCGCTGGGCGATGCCCGACGGCCAGATTCTGGACTGCCCGATGCACGAGGAGCCACTCCATCTGGTTCCCGTGGAGTTGCGGCCCCAGATCGAAGCCGACTTGAACGCCGGCCGTATGAGTGAGTACCGTATCGAGATTGAGGGCGACTTGTGCCCCTACTGCCGCTACATCTATCGCGACCTGATGGAGACCTATCACGGCAATTGGAGCCAGGTTATCAGCCACGCCCGCGCCCGCCGTCTCATCCTGTCCGAGAAGGACCGCATCGGTATTGGCACGTTCCAACCGAAGGACGAGAAGAACCAGGACTCGACCGAGCTGACCGGCGATATCAACTACCGCAAGATCGCCGAGTATGGCTCCGACTCCGACCCCCGCGCCTTCTGCTTCGACGGCGAGTTCAAAATCGCCAATCGTGGCATCATCGAGTTCATTGAGGTGCTGAAGCTCGATGT
>CAZJJF010000042.1:5772-15525 GCA_964546245.1 uncultured Anaerolineales bacterium | reverse complement strand
GCATCCTGTGGGTGGCCTTCACCTTCGCCGGCATCCTCGGCCTCAACCGCGCCTTTGCCCTGGAGAAGGACCGGGGCGCGCTGGAGGGGCTGATGCTGGCCCCGATGGACCGCAGCGCCATCTACGTTGGCAAGCTCATCAGCACCCTGCTGCTGATGAGTATCATGGAGATCGCCATCTTCCCGGTCTACGCCCTGCTCAACAATCAGCCCATCCGGCTGGGCGTGCTGCCCGTAGTATTTTTGGGAACGCTGGGCTTCGTGGCGGCGGGTACGGTCATCGCGGCCATGGCCGCCAACACTCGCACCCGCGAGGTGCTGCTGCCCATCCTGCTCTTTCCCATCCTGGTGCCGGTCATCATTACCGCCGTCGGCGCGACGGCCATCGTCATGCGCGGCGGGGGGTGGGACGAACTGGCCGCACCGCTGTCGCTGCTGGCGATCTTTGACATCGTTTTCCTGGTCGCTGGATTCCTGGTCTTCGAGTACGTCATCGAGGAGTGAACCCATGACCCTGTCACGCCTGAGCACGGCTACCCGCATCCTCGGCATCCTGACTGTCATTGCCCTGGCCGTCACCCTGTACATGGGGCTGATCTGGTCGCCGCCGGAGCGCACCATGTTGGGCGATTCGGTACGTATCCTGTACTTCCACGCGCCCGTGGCATGGGCGGCCTACCTGTCCTTCGGCCTCGTCGCCGTCGCCAGCATCATGTATCTGTGGAAGCGCAAGCATATCTGGGACGTCGTTGCCCTGGCCGCCGCTGAGGTCGGCGTCCTGCTGACGACGCTGACCCTTATCTCCGGCATGTTGTGGGGTAAGACCGTGTGGGGTACGTACTGGACGTGGGATGCCCGCCTGACCAGTACCCTGGTGCTGTGGCTCATCTACGTCGGCTACCTGATGTTGCGCGCTGCCATCGACGACCCGGAGCGCCGCGCCCGTTTGGCCGCCATCGTCGGGATCGTCGGCGCGCTGGACATCCCCATCATCCACTTCGCCGTGTTGTGGTGGCGCACGCTACACCCCCAGCCCATCGCCATCCGTCCCGGCGGCCCCGCCCTGGACCCGCCATTGGCGCTGACCCTAAGTGTGAGCATGATCGCCTTTATGCTGCTCTTAGCCTATCTGGTCCTGGCTCGCATCCAGTTGGAACTGACCCGCGATCAGGTCGAGGCCGCCCGTCAGCCCGTGGAGGTCCCCGCCGGGGCAGACTGAGGACCAACCCAGGCCACTGACGACCGATCTTCGGGTGCAGGGAGACCCATCGATGTCCGTCATCATCAAAGACACATTCGGGTATCTCCTGCGCCCGGCGGCGATTTGGCGCGCCAATTCCCTTTTTCGCTTCCGCTCCGACGTGGTAGCCGGCCTCACCGTAGCGGTTGTCGTCCTACCCCAGGCATTAGCCTACGGAGTGGCGGCCGGCCTCCTGCCCGCGATGGGCCTGTACACCGCTGTTGTGGCCTCCATCGTGGCGGGGCTGTGGGGTTCATCGAATCAGGTCCTCACCTCGGCTACCAACGTCATCTCTCTACTCGTCTTCTCCAGCCTCTCGGCCATCTTCATCCCTGGCACACCCGAATTCATAGTAGCGGCAGGCCTGACAGCGGTCCTGGCGGGCGTGCTTCAGCTTAGCATGGGTCTGGCCCAGCTTGGCATGCTCGTCAATTTCATTTCAGACTCGCTGATCGTGGGCTTCGCGGCCGGGGCCGGTATCCTCCTCGCCAGTAATGAGCTGCGCTACTTACTGGGCTTGAGCTTCGCCAGTCGCAGCCTGGTCGAGACGGCCCAGGGCTTGTGGGTCAACCTTCCCCAGACCAGCCTCCTGACTCTCGCCATCGGGGTCGCCACGATCGTCATACTGCTGGTGATCCGGAAGCTGCGACCCAAATGGCCGGCAATTGTCATCAGCCTCGGCGTCGTGTGTGCGGTGGTGTATGCCTTCGCCCTCTATGACGCCGGGGTCAAAGTCATCGGGCCTCTACCCCAGAGCTTACCCCCTTTCCAATCGCTACCGATTTTCGACCTGGAGCTTATCGCGGAGGTGGCGCCGGGCGCGCTGGCTATCGCCGCCGTGGGGTTGATTCAGACCATGGCTATCGCCCGAACGATGTCCGCGGCGACCGGCCAGCAACTGGACAACAACCAGGAGTTTGTCGGCCAGGGATTGGCGAATATCGCCTGTGGCTTCTTCTCCGGCTACGCGGCCTCGGGTTCCATGTCCGGCTCGGCCATCAATCTCCAGTCTGGCGCGCGCAGCGCGCTGGCCGCCGTCTGGTGCGGGGCCATCATTCTCGTGGGGATGTTTCTGCTAGCGCCTCTAGGCGCGTATCTGCCACGCGCTGCCCTGTCGGGCGTCCTCATCGTGATCGGTATCGGCATGGTGGACCACAAGAAGATGGCCCATATCTGGCGCAGCAGCCGAGGTGACGCCATCATCATGCTGGCAACCTTTGCGACCAGCCTGCTGCTGCGCATTGACTTCGCCGTGTTGATCGGCATCCTGATGTCCCTGGCGTACTACATCCTGCAAACCAGCGCGCCAAAGGTGAATCCCGTTGTGCCGGATGAAGCGTTCCGCCACTTCGTTCACCAGCCCGACAAGCCAGAATGCCCCCAGCTTGGCATCCTGGATATTCTGGGCGATCTGTACTTTGGCGCGGCGAATAATGTCGAGAAGGCCGTCCGCGCCCACCGCCGCGCCCACCCCACGCAGCGCTTCCTGCTGTTGCGTATGCATAGCGTCCAGCATTGCGACATCACCGGCATTGGCGCATTGCGCAGCCTGGTGCGCGCCTATCGTGATGAGGGTGGCGATGTTTTCATGGTCAGGGTCAACCCAGCCATCCTTCACTTGATGCAAGCGTCGGGTTTCGTCGACTATCTGGGGGCCGATCACTTCCTGGCTGAGGATAACGCAATCGAGTACCTGTTCTATCACGTTCTGGACCCGGCGGTCTGCATCTACGAGAGCGACGTGCGCGTATTCCGCGAGTGCCAGAACCTGCCCAGGTACATCTCCCCGGTCGAGATAACGCTACCGGCGCATCTGGCGGCCATTGACGTGCCTCTCATAGAACCGCGCCTGCTCTGGCAGCAGCTACATCAGCCGTCGCCACCTTTGGTAATCGACGTGCGCGAGCCGCGCGAGTTTCAACAGGGTCACATTCCCCAAGCCCAACTGATGCCCTTGCCGGCCTTGCTCAAGGCGCAGCCGCCCCTCCCCCGCGACCGCCCCATCGTCTTCGTCTGTCGCATGGGCCGCCGTAGCACCCGCGTCGCTCAGCTCTATCGGCACGCGGGCTACGATAACGTGGCTGTTCTGGAACGAGGCATGCAGGGCTGGGAAGCGGCCCGCCTTCTGGAAGCCGTCGAGCCATCTGTCTCATAGGACGCTCGCCATGACTTACAATACATCCCGCCATTGGGGAGTAGACCTGGGCCGCGCCACGGAGGCGGCCGCCCTGGCCGCGGGTCGCTGGATGGGCTTCGATCAGCGCGACACGGCGGATGAGGCGGCTGTGAAGGCGATGTGGACCGCGCTGAATGCCCTCGACATGGATGGAACCATCGTTATCGGTGAAGATGCCCGCCTGGGTGTCGTCTCAGCGCTTGCCACCGGCCAGAGGGTGGGGCAGGGTGGCCCTACCCTGGATATTGTGGTAGACCCCATCGACGGCCGCAACTTGCTCGCCCTGGGGCACGCCGGCGCCATCTCGGTGGCGGGGGCAGCGGCGCGGGGCGCGATGTGGTCACCATCCCCCGCGCTCTACATGGAGAAGATCGTCGCCGATCGCGACCTTGCCGATGCCCTCGTAGCCGAATGCATGGACGCGCCGGCGGCCTGGACGCTGGCGCTCGCGGCTCGTCTGAAGCGCAAGGAGGTCAGGGACCTGGTCGTGTTCGTGCTGGACCGGCCTCGACACGCGCATCTGATTCAAGAGATTCGCTCGGCCGGCGCGCGCATCATGCTGCGCCGCGATGGCGACGTGGCGGGCGCCCTCCTGGCGGCCTCTCCCGACACAGGGGTTGATCTGCTGATGGGCGTTGGCGGCGCGTCGGAGGGGGTCATCGCTGCCTGCGCCATCAAGGCGCTCGGCGGCGCCATGCTGGTTCGGCTGGCCCCCCAAAGTGAGGCGGAGCGCAACGAGGTCAACGCGGCCGGCCTGGACGTCCAACGCATCATGACGTGCGGCGAGGTTGTGGCCGGTGATCAGGTGTTTTTTGCCGCCACGGGCATTACTGACGGCAGCTTGCTCAGCGGCGTCCGCTTCCACGGCAGCACGGCCGAAACCCAGTCTCTCATTCTGCGCTACGAGAGTCGAACCCGCCGCCGTGTCCTCACGGAGCATATCCTGACGCTGATTTCCCGCTGACCCGAGGGCGAGGCCTGGCCTGCCTCGCGCGTTTGACTCCCCGCGCGGGGCGTGCTAGTATTTGGCGTCAATTGCATACGGCAACTCTTATCTAGAGGGGTGGAGGGATCGGCCCTGTGAAGCCCCGGCAACCGGCCTGGATCGTGACGCGGGTAGAGGTTTATCCGCCAGCCGAGATCATCCTCGCTTGGTGCCAATTCCGTCAGACGCCAAAGTCGTCTGAAAGATGAGAGCACTCTTTCTGAAGTGTGTCTCTCTGTTGTGTTGGAGGGGCGCTTTTTTGTTGCCCTGGAAGGCGAGGGTGCGATGCGGACGGTAGACTGGCAGGACGGTCGGGTACGCATGATCGACCAACGCCGCCTGCCCGCCGAGATGGTCATCGTCGAGTACGACGACTATCGCGACGTGACGACCGCGATACGCGACATGGTGGTGCGTGGCGCGCCCGCCATCGGCGCGACGGGCGCGTTTGCCCTGGCCCTGGCTGCTCAACACAGCGCAGCCACCACCCGCGCCGCCTTGCTGGCTGACCTGGCAGACGCTGCGGTGGTTATCCGCAACGCCCGCCCCACCGCCTCTAATCTGGCGTGGGGTGTTGACCGTCTGCTTCGTAAGGCGGACGCGACGCCCGGCGACGCCGATGCTGTGCGCGCCGCCGTGCTGGCCGAGGCCCAGGCCATCGCCGACGCCGATGTAGCGACGAACCGCCGCATGGGCGCGCACGGCGCGGCGCTTGTCCCCGCGGGGGCGACCATCCTGCACCACTGCAACACGGGAGCGCTGGCGGCGGTGGACTACGGGACAGCGCTGGGAGTCGTGCGTGCGGCTCACGAGCAGGGCAAGGGTATCCGCGTCCTGGTAGACGAGACGCGGCCGCGCCTGCAAGGGGCGAAGCTGACGGCCTGGGAGCTACGGGAGTTGGGTGTGCCCCAGACGGTCATCGCCGATAACGCAGCCGGTCACTTCCTGCACAGCGGTGCGGTCAACCTGGTGCTGGTTGGTGCGGACCGGATTGCCGCCAACGGTGATACGGCCAACAAGATCGGCACGTACAACCTGGCTGTGCTGGCTAAGGAAAACGGCGTGCCCTTCTACGTCGTCGCGCCCACCTCAACGGTGGACCTGGCCTGCCCCGACGGCGCGGCCATCCCCATCGAGGAGCGCGACGCCCGCGAGGTAACCCACGTCGGCCGCGAGCAGGTGACTCCGGACGGCGTCGCCGTCGCCAACCCGGCCTTCGATGTGACCCCCGCTCGCTACATCACCGCCATCGTCACCGATCAGGGTGTGGTCTATCCGCCCTACACGGAGGGTCTACGGCGGGCGGTGGAGCGGGCGCAGCATGAGCCTGAGTAACATTGGTTTCGCCGTCGCCATCGCCATCGCCATCGGCGTGCCTACCCTGCTCGTCGCGAGCGTGTTCGTAGCCGTGCGGCGGAGCGGTGACAGTCCGCGCTTCAACCTCGACTTGCAGGCGGTCTACCTGTTTGTGGTGGCCCTGGTCAGTCTATTGATTGCCCTGTTCGGCGCTTTCGGCCTGGTGGATACGGCAGCGGGCTTCGCCTTCCAGACCTACCTGCCGCCGGAGGTCGTGTCCGCCAGGCCGCTGCCCGAGGGCACGGCCGCCCCCACGACGCCGGAGGAGGAGCGTTTCCGCCAGGACCAGCTGCGCGGGCGCTTCGTCCGCGAGCAGCTGGCGGAGCAGTTGGCGATTGTGGTGGTGACCCTGCCTGTGTGGTGGTTCCACTGGCGCGGCGCGCGGCAGCGGTCGTACCAGCGGCGGGCCTTTCTGGGCCTGCGGCTGTACCTGTATCTGGTGATGGTCGTCACCCTGGTGACGGCGGTGGTTAGCGGCGCACAGGCGCTGGGGCAGCTGTTTCAGTGGCTGCTGGGGACCGTGGAGTGGGCTGACTCGCGCGCCGGACAAGAGTTTGGCAAGGGTGTGACGACGGCCGCCGTCAATAGCCTCATCGCGCTGGGCGTGTGGATGTACCACCGCCGCGAGCTGAATCGAGTGCCTGAGGATGTAACGCCGGTGGCGGCAGGAAAATAAGATGTTGACTGAGTACATTGGTATTGATCTTAGTGCGCCAGCCTCATCAAAGGCTCGGACAACCGCGTGACTTTCGACTGTCACCCCGACGATAGGAGGGGTCTCTGCGGCAACAACGGCAGAGATGCCTCCTGCCGTCGGCATGACAGTCGGTTGTTCAGCCGACTGACCAATATCATCGCCCTAGACTTCCCTGGCAGAGGGGGCTTACCTACGTGACTATTCTCGTTGTTGGTTCACTGGCGCTGGACTCCATCCAGACGCCCTTTGGACGCACGCGGGACGACCTGGGCGGCTCGGCCGTCTACTTCTCGGCGGCGGCCAGCCTGTTCGACCGCGTCAACCTCGTCGGTGTTGTCGGTAGCGACTTCCCGCAGCAACACCTCGACTTCCTTGCCGCGCGCAACATCGACATGCGCGGCTTGCAGGTGGCCGAGGGCAAGACCTTCCGCTGGTCGGGTCGCTATGACTACGACATGAACACCGCCCAGACCCTGGACACCCAGCTCAACGTCTTCGCCACGTTCCACCCGGTCCTGCCTGAGGACTACAAGGACAGCGAGTACGTCTTTCTGGCTAACATCGACCCGGAGTTGCAGATCGAGGTGCTGAGCCAGGTACGCAAGCCCAAGCTGGTTGTCCTGGACACCATGAACTACTGGATAGACTACAAGCGCGATGCGTTGACCGAGGCCTTCCGCCTGGCCGACGTCATCGTCATCAACGAGGCGGAGACCCGTCAGTTCGGCAAGACCTTCAGTCTGATCCGCGCGGCGCGCAAGATTCTGGAGCTTGGCCCCAAGGTGCTCATCATCAAGCGCGGCGAATACGGGGCGAGCATGTTTGCCGCGGGCCACGACCCCATCTCGTCCTACTTCTTCGTGCCCGCCTACCCGCTGGAGAAGTATCAGGACCCGACAGGCGCGGGGGATAGCTTCGCTGGGGGCTTCATGGGCTACCTGGCAAAGGCCGGCCCCCTCAGCATCGGTGCGATGAAGCGCGCGGTCGTCCACGGCAGCGTCGTCGCCTCCTACGTGGTCGAGGACTTTAGCCTCAATCGCCTGAGGACCCTCACCCACGCCGAGATTCACGAGCGTTACGAGGACTTCAAGCACTTCTCCCACTTCGAGCGCTTTACGGATGACCGCCGCCCACAGTCGCCGGTGTGGACGGAACTCAAGGCGCGCGGGTGAGTAGGTAGAGCGGATTGGAGATCAGGGATGGGCGATGGGTACTTTGAGGGTTGAAGGGACGCGGGACAAGGGGCGTATCCGGGCGTTCCTGGCGGGCAGCCGCCTGTGGGCGGCCTACGCCCTGGGTGACCTGGAGCCAGGCATGTTCGAGCAGTGCGACTGGGTGGCCGTCAATGACGGTGCGGGCGACGTCGCCCTCGTGCTGCTGTTCAAGGGGCTGGACCCGCCGGGCCTGTGGCCCTTCGGCGACGACGAGGGCGTGCGCCTCGCCCTGGCCGAGGCCGTAGCCCCCGCCGCGCCGCGCGTCTCCATCCTGCCTGCGCAACAGTCGGTGGTCGAGGAGGTCTACGCCCTGGACCCGCCCGACGTGATGACGCGTATGGTGGTCGATGGGGCCAGGTTCGCGCCTGTCTGGCAGCCGCCTCTCTCAGCGGGAGAGGGATGGGACGAGGGCTATCCCCGCCGCCTCAGCAGCGACGATGTGGACGCGCTCAATGCGCTGTACGCCTCCGGCGAGACACCCGACGCCTTTGCTCCGACTCAGATCGACCAGGGCGCGTTCTATGGCGTCGAGGCGGATGGGCAGCTGGTTGCCGCAGCCGGGACGCACCTCCTCGCTCCCAGCGAGGGTGTCGCCGCCATCGGCAATGTCTTCACCCACCGCGATTGGCGCGGGCGCGGCCTGGCCCAGGTCTGCACCAGCGCGGTCGTAGCGGAGTGCCTGCGGCGCGAGGCAGCGGATGTGGTGCTCAACGTCAAGAGCAACAACGCGGCGGCTGTGGCTGCCTATCGGAAGCTTGGCTTCCGCGCCTACTGTGAGTTTCTGGAGATACCAGCAAGGAGAACGAATGCTCAAGGAAATTGCCGTCAAGTATGATGTGAAGGACCTCGGCCTGGCCGCCGAGGGCAAGCGCCGCATCGAGTGGGCCGCCCAGGAGATGCCCGTCCTGCGCCTGATTCGCGAGCGCTTCGAGCGCGAAAAGCCCCTGGCGGGCACGCGCCTGGCCGCCTGTCTCCACGTGACCACCGAGACGGCCAACCTGGCTATCACCCTCAAGGCGGGCGGCGCAGAGGTCTATCTGTGCGCCTCCAACCCGCTATCGACTCAGGACGAGGTCGCCGCCGCCCTTGTCGCCGAGTATGGCATCGCCACCTTCGCCATCAAGGGCGAGGACAACGACACCTACTACAGCCACATTAGCGCGGTGCTTGATACCAGGCCCCACATGACCATGGATGACGGCGCGGACCTGCTGACGGTGCTGCACCAGCAGCGTACCGAGCTGCTGGCCGGCGTCATCGGCGGGACCGAGGAGACGACCACTGGCGTCATCCGCCTGCGGGCGATGGCCGAGGATGGCGCGCTCAAGTATCCGGTCATTGCCGTCAACGAGGCTGACACCAAGCACCTGTTCGACAACCGTTACGGCACGGGCCAGTCCACGGTGGACGGCATCATCCGCGCCACCAACCTGCTGCTGGCCGGCCGCAACGTCGTTGTTGGCGGCTATGGCTGGTGCAGTCGCGGCATCGCCAGCCGCGCGCGGCATGGGCGCGAATGTGATCGTCACCGAGATCGATCCCCTCAAGGCCCTGGAAGCCGTCATGGACGGCTACCGCGTCATGCCCATGGTCGAGGCGGCGCGGGAGGGGGAGGTATTCGTCACCTCGACGGGTGACATCCACGTCCTCGACAGCCATCACTACGAGGTCATGCGCGACGGCGCGATCATGTGCAACTCTGGGCACTTCAACGTCGAGATCAACATCCCGGCCCTGGAAGCCATGGCCGTTGAGGTGCGCGAACCGCGCCAGTTTATCAAGCAGTACGTCCTGAAGGACGGTCGCCGCCTGAACGTCCTGGCCGACGGTCGCCTGGTCAACCTGGCGACGGCCGAGGGCCATCCGGCCAGTGTCATGGACATGAGCTTCGCTAATCAGGCGCTGGCGGCCGAGCACATGCAGCAGAACGCAGCGACCCTCAAGCCCGCTGTGTATCGCGTTCCCATCGAGATTGACCGCGAGATTGCCCGCCTCAAGCTCGACGCGATGGGCATCGACATCGACACCCTCACCCCCGAACAGGCCCGCTACCTGGCGAGCTGGCAGGAAGGCACGTAAGCACGTG
>CAZJJF010000042.1:2661-5672 GCA_964546245.1 uncultured Anaerolineales bacterium | reverse complement strand
CACGCACCATGAGGAACCTATGAACAACTCCTTCATGACCGCCCCCCATTTCGTGTTTACCTCCGAATCGGTGACCGAGGGGCACCCAGACAAGATTTGCGACCAGGTGTCGGACGCCATCCTCGACGCCCTCATCACCGACGACCCCGACGCCCGTGTAGCCGTCGAGACGGCGACGACGACCGGCCTGGTGATGGTCATTGGCGAAGTGACCACCAGCACCTACGCCGATATCCCGACCATCATCCGCAACACCGTGCGCGACATCGGCTACACCCACGCCGACTACGGCTTCGACTACCAGACTTGCTCGGTTATCACCTCCATCCACGAGCAATCGGCCGACATCGCCCTCGGCGTCGATAAGGCGCTGGAGGCCAAGACCGGCGAGATGACCGATGCCCAGATCGAGGCCGTCGGCGCGGGCGACCAGGGCATGATGTTTGGCTTCGCCTGCCGCGAAACCGACGCCCTCATGCCGCTGCCCATCTCCCTATCCCATGACATCACACGCCGTCTGGCCCAGGTGCGCAAGAGTGGCGAGCTGGACTTTCTGCGGCCCGACGGTAAGTCGCAGGTGACGGTCGAGTATCAGTACGGCCAGCCAGTCCGCGTCGATACGGTTGTCGTCTCGACGCAGCATCACCCCGACATTGCCCACAAGACGCTGGCCGACGCCGTCATCCAGCACGTCGTCAAGAGCGTTGTGCCGCACTCGCTACTGGACGGCCGCACTCGCTACTTCATCAACCCCACCGGCCGCTTTGTGACTGGCGGGCCGATGGGCGACTCGGGCGTGACAGGCCGCAAGATTATCGCCGATACCTACGGCGGCATGGCCCGCCACGGCGGCGGCGCATTCTCCGGCAAGGACCCCACAAAGGTCGACCGCTCGGCCGCCTACGCCGCTCGCTACGTCGCCAAGAACGTCGTGGCGGCCGGCCTGGCCGACCGCTTCGAGGTCCAGATTGCCTATGCCATCGGCGTCGCGCGTCCGGTGTCCATCACCTTCGAGACCTTCGGCACGGCGCGCGTCCCCGAGGCGACCATTCTCGATCTGATTCACGCTCACTTCGACCTGCGGCCCGGCGCCATCATCCACCACCTGAACCTGCGCCGACCCATCTACAAGGCCACCGCCGCCTACGGCCACTTCGGTCGCACCGACATCGATACGCCGTGGGAACGCACCGACAAGGCCGACGTGCTGCGCCACGAGGCCGGTCTGGCCCAGGGTGTGGGCATCGCCGCCTCCTGAGCCGATTCTGAACCCAGTAGAGACGGGCAGAGGGGCAGTTGCTACCCGCAACTGCCCCTCTGCGTTCCAGCGATGACGGGCAGGCGCTGGTCATTTCTTGATCAATGGTACATAAATGACCCCAATTCAGGTTTCAGCTTATAAGGGATTGTTGTATACTGGATGCAGATCGCGCCTGCCGATGGTCTGCACAACGGCCTCGGCGCGGCGTCGTGATGTCTTATTAGCGCGTATCCTCGCTCGGCGCGCGGCTGGACTTCATCCCACAGGAGGTTGCTTATGACTTCATGGTTGTATCTTCTGCTCGCTTTTGCTCTGGGCTGGCTGGTAGGCTTTCTCATCGACTGGTGGTATTGGCGACGCGGCGGCACGCGGCTCCAGGCGAGCCTGGAGGCGTCTCAAGCGGATAGCACCAAGCTGCGCACCGACCTCGACGGGACGCGCCAGCAGATGGCAAGCATGACTACGGACCTCCAGTCCGCGCGAGCAGACAACGATCACCTGCGGCTCCAACTGACGAAAGGCTCCCAGGGCCTGGTGGCGCCGGGCCTGGCGGCCGCGGCGGGCGCAGCCGTGGGCGCGGTAGCCGCCAGCGATGAGGATGTCGAGGCCTACCAGCGGCAGATTGCCGACCTGGAGGCCAAGGTGGTGATGCTCCAGAACGACCTGAATGCAACGCGCGACGATCGCTGGCGGCTGCGCGACGAAGCCGTCGCTTCCGAGAGTGACGAGGCGGCGCTGCGCGCGGAGAACGAGCGCCTTCAAGCTGAGGTACTCGATCTTAAGGGGCAGGGCGTCGAGGCGTACAAGCTACAGATTGAGGACCTCGAGGCTCAGCTGAATGGCTGCCATAGCGATGTGCAAGCCGGTCGCCTGGAAGCGGCACACCTCCAGGCTGAGATGAAGAAGCTCGTGGCTGTGGGAACCGCCGGCGCGGTGGTGGCAGGCAGCGCGCAGGGCGCGGAGGAGCACGAGCAGCGCATCGCCGACCTTGAGGCCCAGCCCGAAGAGGAGTCGGGCGTGTCGCCAGCGGCGGCCGCGGCGGGCGCGGGCGCGGTGGCCGGCGCAATGTACACGGCGGAGGATGTCGAGGCCTACCAGCGGCAAATCGCCGAACTCGAAGCCCAGGTCGAGGGGCTGCAGAAGGAACTCGATACGTCGGCCGGACGCGAGACAGCCGCGCCCGCCGTTGCGGCAGGCGCAGCCGTCGGCGCCGAGGTCAGTAAGGCGGAGGATGTCGAGCCGTACAAGAGGCAGATTGCCGACCTGGAAGCCGAGGTGGCTGACCTCCAGAAGCAGTTGGCGAGCGCTACGGAGTCCTCGTCTCGGGTGGATAAGCCGGGCTTGATGGGCGCCACTGTCGGCGCAGTGGCTGGCATGATGCACAAGTCGGAAGACGCCGAAGCGTACGAGAAGCAGATCGCCGACCTCCAGGCTCAGGTCGAGGGGCTGCAGAAGGAACTTGAAGCCTCGTCGGCCGGCCGCGAGGGCGTCTCGCCCGCATTGGCAGCGGGGGCGGGCGCGACCCTGGGCGCAGTGGCGGCCAGCGGCGGCGATGAGGTGGAGGAGTACAAGCAGCGCATCGCTGACCTTCAGGCCCAACTCAGCGCCTGCCAGAGCGATCTGGCGGCCGCGCAGGCGGAGGCGGCGCGTCGCCAGGACGAGGCGAAGCTGCCGCCGGCCGCGGCAATGGCGGCAGGCGCGACCCTGGGCGCAGTGGCGGCCAGCGGCGGCGATGAGGTGGAGGAGTACA